>CBFGVM010000445.1:0-3557 GCA_965652015.1 uncultured Alphaproteobacteria bacterium | reverse complement strand
AAAGGACCCGGCGGCGTTCAATCTCATCGGACAACCGAACTTGGTGATTCGCATCGATCGCGCGAAGGCGGCGCGTTACGGCATCTCGGTCGGCGACATCAACGCGGTCGTGCAGGCCGCGATCGGCGGGCAGGAAATCACGCGTGTCTTCGAAGGCGAGATGCACTTCGCCTTGACCGTCCGATTGGCTCCGCAATATCGCGACAACGTCGACGCCATCCGCACCGTTCCGGTTGCGGTCCCGAATTCCGATCCGAAATCGCCCACCACTTACATCGCGTTGAGCGACGTCGCCGAGGTCAAAGTGGAGACCGGCGCCTCCTATATCTATCGCGAGAACAGCCAACGGTTCATTCCGCTGAAATACAGCGTGCGGGAGCGCGACCTAGGGTCCACGGTCGCCGAGGCACAGGCTCATCTGGCCAAGGCCGTGCCGCTGCCGCAGGGCTACCGCATGGAATGGACGGGAGAGTTCGGCGCGTTGGTAGAGGCCAAGAAGCGGCTGGCCTTCATCGTGCCGCTCAGCCTGTTGCTGATCATGATGCTGCTCTATGGCTTGTTCAATTCCATACGGGACAGCCTGATCGCACTCTCCGGTATTCCATTTGCGGTCAGCGGCGGAATTTTGGGACTCTATGTCGCCGACCTCAATGCCAGCGTCTCGGCCGCCGTGGGATTCATCTCG
The DNA here is from genome assembly GCA_965652015.1 of uncultured Alphaproteobacteria bacterium. Lineage (GTDB taxonomy): Bacteria > Pseudomonadota > Alphaproteobacteria > Rhizobiales > Xanthobacteraceae > VAZQ01. Next base: position 2,872 of record CBFGVM010000445.1, on the reverse strand, counting down.
CTGTTCGGCGTGTCGGCCATGGACGGCATCTTGCTCGTGTCCTACATCCGCCGCGCGCTCGAGGAGGGGATGGGAACCGAGCAGGCGATCATCAGCGCGGGCCGATCGCGCATGCGCCAGGTCTTCATGACCGGATTTTCTGCGTGCATCGGCCTGCTACCAGCCGCAGTTTCCACCGGCATCGGCTCGCAGGTGCAGCAGCCGTTGGCCTGCGTGATTGTCGGCGGCATGTTGCTGTCGCCGATCTGCAGCCTGCTCGTGATCCCGACGCTCGCCCGGTTGCTGATGCCGACGATCGAGGCAACGGAGCACGGCTCCTACGCGGCGCAGCACTGATCGGCTGTTCGCGGCGGCCACCAGGCGGCAGGGCGCGACAGGCAGATTGCGCCCGTGCGCGGCTACCAACCCATCAATTTCTTGGTGGCCTGTTCGTTGTCTTTGAGGAATTTGCGGTAGTCCTCGCCCTTGATGATCTGCGGGTCGAGTGACAAGGCTTCGGCCTTGGCCTTGTGTTCCTTCGAGCTGATGGTCTTCTCCAGATAGCCGATCAGCGCCGCCTCCACGTCCTTCGGCAAGCCGGCCGGCGCCGCGATGCCGCGCGACACCGACCACACTTCATTGAAACCTTGCTCACGGAACGTCGGCCCATTGGGAATGAAGGGCGAGCGTTCGGCCGACATCACGCCGAGGATGCGGAACTGGCCGGCCTTGACGTCTTCAGCGACCTCGCTGACGTTGCAGGCGAGCACTTCGATGTTGCCGGCCAGCACCTGGGTCTTGCCTTCCGGCGTGCCGCGGAAGTGGACCATCTGGAAGCTCGTGCCGTTGTTGGCCCCGATGCCCAGCGCCGCGACATGATCGTCAGTACCGTGGCCGCCGCCGTTGAGCGTGACCGTGCCCGGGCGACGCTTGGCCTCATCGATGACATCCTTCACGCTCTTGAACTTGCTGTCCGGCCGAACCGCCCAGAGATTGGGATCGACCACGTGATTGATCAGCGGCGTGAAGCTCTCCAGGTTCTCCTTGCGCGCGCCGCCCTGCGCCCGGTCGAGATAGCCGGCGAACATGCTCGGCGCGTTGATGTAGCCGATGGTATAGCCGTCGGGCTTCGAGGCAGCGAGCGAGCCCCAACCGATCCAGCCGCCGCCGCCGGCGCGGTTCTCGATCGTCACCGACTGGCCGAGAAGGGGTTCGAGATCCCTGCCAAGTAGCCGCGCGGAGACGTCGCTGCCGCCGCCCGCGGCGTAGGGCACGATCACTAGGACCCCGCGGGTGGGAAACTGCTGCGCGAAGCCCGGAGGCTGCCCGACCACGGACAGCGCCGCCGCACCCGTGGTTGTCAGGAAACTACGCCGGCTGATGGTCATATTCATTCTCCCTCGTGGTCGGGGTGAGCCGCGCCGACCATTCGTTGCATGATTGGCAAAGTCGCTTCGCCGATCAAGCCGCCGTAGCGACGCACCAATGCGCTTTGCGAGTCGCGTGGCTCATATTGGTCTTCTTCAACAAGAACAGATCCATGGGGGGAATTGTGGGACGCGGGCACCGCGTTGCGTGCGGCCCGGCTTCCCCAGGCCCCGGGGCAAGCTTCGGTGCACGAGGAGTCCTCCGACGCGACCATTGAAGCGGTTGCTCCATTCCTGAAAGATGAACGACTATAATTCAGCCTTAGTCGCCCGTATCGATCTTGGCGAAAACCAACCTTTGGCAAATCAGCATGATCAAAATTCACAACTTTGCCCGCGGAGCGCGCGGCCAGAGAGTGATGTGGCAGTGCGAGGAGATGGGTCTTCCATACGTCGTCGAAAATCATCCGTTTCCCGTGGACGAAGGCTATCGTGCGCTCAATTCACTTGGCACCGTCCCTTTCCTTGAAGACACCGGCGGCGTTGGTATCAATGAATCAGTCGCGATGATGCTCTACGTCGCGCAGAAATACGGGCCCACATCGTTGCTGCCTACGGCCGATGATGCGTTGATGGCACGCGTGTTCCAGTTGACACTGTTTGGAGAGACCGAAATCGGAATGAACCTCAATCCCCTTTTGGCGGCGCGCTTCATGGCTCCCGAAAAGGACAAGCGAAATTGGTCGGTGCTGGGGCTAGAACAACGGATCGACCGCGCCGTGCGCTTCGCGGCGACGTTGGTCCGCGACGGCTCATACCTTGTCGGTGAGAGCCTCACCCTCGCTGATATTTCCGTGAGCTGTGCGCTTGGTATCTGGCAAGGGGCGCTGGCTGGGACGCTACCCGAAGCGCTGGACGCCTACCAAACGCGGCTGCGCGCTCGACCAGCTTACCAGCGGGCCCGCGCCCGTTGTGCAGGTGAAGGAAGCTGAGTTGAGGCACGCGATGGCCGTTCATGGCACGCGCGCTGGAGGCACGCGGCTCTGAAGCTTGGCTCGCCGGAAAGTCCGACCTTGCCGCATCAGGTCTTGGGCATCGATTGTTCCATCCGCGCGGCTCATGTTAGCCTTCGTTCAACAACAACAAATCCATGGCGGGGAACTGTGCGACGCGGGCGCCTCGTTGCGTGCGTCTGCCTGCTGGGCATCTTCGCGGCTGCCCTGGTCACCTCGCTCGACTATTCGCTCATGGACGCGTTGGGTCCGGGGCCGGGCTTCTTTCCGTTCTGGCTGAGCTTGGTCGGGGCCGCGTTGACGCTCGCCATCCTGGTCGAGACCGTGCGCAGCCACGACATGGCCAGCGGGAGCATTCTGCCGAACCGACCGGCGGCCTGGCAGGTCGGCGGCGTGCTCGTCGCACTGGCAGCCGCAGCCGCACTGCTCGAGCCGCTCGGCTTTCAGTTGACCATGCTGCTCTTCATCACCGGTCTCTTGTTGGCGTTGGGCGCGCGCTCGCCGTTCGCCGTC
>CBFGVM010000444.1:0-3562 GCA_965652015.1 uncultured Alphaproteobacteria bacterium | reverse complement strand
TGCAGGGGCGTTCGGCCTTATACGACTTTCGGACTAGACGCCCGCTTTAGCCCTTGAAAAGATTGCCTTGCCAGCGTCCGGTCCGACTGGAGACGCTTATCGCCGGCCGATTCTGGAGGGATTGTTGGGATTTCTTGGGTTTTTCCGTCCCCGTGCGCCGATTCGCGATGCACAAGCGCTGGCTGACTTCATCGACCAGCACGCCGCCTTCCTGATGCAAAAAGGCATCTACGAGTACTCCCGCGCGCGCGCCGGACACTATGCCAAGGTGCTGTTTCGCGAATCGGGCTTCCAGACGGCCGTGGAGGAATCGCGCTGGCGGGCCTATCCGCTCGGGCTTGCGATGGTGGCGGAATTGGTCGAGGGCGTCCTGCGCCCCCATGGCGCCGACCGACATCTGCAGCTCAACGCGCTCAGTGCGCTCGTTCTTGCGGTGTTCGACCGCTATCCGGTCCCGGCGGCGCTCGGCGAGCAGGCGTGGAGCGAGGCGCGCGCCGAGCTTGCGCGCCGGCTCCAGCTCATCGGCCTGCATGCGCCGAAACGCGCTTTCGACATTTGCGAACCTTGGACGGACACCTATTTCAATTTAATGCCCATCTACGAGAAGCTGCGTCGACCCGATTACCCCACCATTCGCAATTATCTGCGGGTGACGCTCTGCAACATCCATGACGAATTCAGCAAGCGCATGGACGCGGACGCGTTGGTCGGGATGCTGGAGCGTCATCACGCCTGATCGGCATGGCTGCTGCGCCATCGAATGCGGTCGCGGTCAAGCATCTGTCCGCTCGCGATTGCGAGAGCTTGCGCGCCGCGTTCGAGGCGGTCAGAAATCTTGACAGGGTGACGCGCAATCTCTTGTTCTAGGCCGCGTACTCATAATTCGGCCCGGAGGGATGCAGGCTTGGCAATATTTGCTATTCCTTCGACAAGCTCCACAAAAACAGACATGGTCGACTAGCGCAACAGCGAACCTGACCAGTTTCCGCGAATGGCAGCGGTTCTTTTTCTCAACCGTCAGCGAATTGGAGCATCTGGACGCCAGCCCAAAATTGCGAGCATCGCAAAATAGCCGACGATATAGGCGACCACAATGCACCAGCCATGACGAAGCCATAGACCAACCGACTTCGCCTCCGGATACATGTTGGAAATCGCAACCCCGGCAGACGATCCGAACCAAATCATCGACCCGCCAAAGCCCACCGTGTAGGCGAGATACCCCCAGTCATATCCGCCTTGCTTGATCGCAAGGGCCGTGAGGGGAATGTTGTCGAACACCGACGATAAGAAACCGAGACCCAATGCCGTTTGCCATGACGGAGCCGGCAGTTCCTCAACCGGCATCATCGATGCGCATGTGACCAAAGCCAGGAGGAAGAGCGTGCCCTTGAAAGTCTCGGGCATGATGTCCCAGTCGGGCCTGCGCAGCGGCGCGGTCGCAAGGATGACGATCCAAACGGCAATACCAAGCACCGGCAAAATGTCCAGCACAGCCGGGAACCGAAGGTTGGCCGTCACATTGGCTGCAACAGCCACAACCAGGATTGCGACGACGATCCACACTCGCGTCCACTCGATGCGAACACCGGAAGACATGCTCCGCATGATCGGAGAGTGCTGCTGCTGCACCACCGCGGCCGGAATGGCAAAGACTGCGAACGCGACCGTCGCCGCAACATAAGCCTCCAGCACTGAAAGAGGACTGATGCCGGCGATCCACATCATGGTGGTTGTGGTATCGCCGACGACGCTGCCTGCCCCACCGGCATTCGCTGCCGCGACGATGGCAGCGAGGTAGCCGATATGGACCTTCCCGCGAAACACGTGACGCGCCATCGTGCCTCCGATCAGCGCTGCCGCGATATTGTCGAGGAAGGCCGACAGGACGAGCACGATTGCGAGCAGCGCGAGGCCCCCCTTCCAGTCATCCGGAAGGATGGCCGGCATCGCGTCGGGCACACCGCTCTTCTCGAAGTGACGAGCAAGAAGCGCAAACCCCATCAACAGCAGAAAAAGATTGGCGAGAATGTTCCACTCATGCTGCATGTGGACGGCGAGTCCGCCAATGCCGGCGCCAAATTTGAATCCCGTAAAGGCGATTTTGTAGGCCGTGATCGCCGCCAGGCCGGTGAGCGCCACTTGGAGCGTGTGACGGTGGAAAAGAGCCACCCCGAGCAGCGTCAGCCCGAACAGGATGAAATCGACCGGGATGCCCAGCAGGTAGATTGGGGTGCCGGGCTCGGCGGGGGCCGCGACGGCAGGGCGCGCTGCACCACACGCGAGCAGGATGCAAACGACGGCAAGGATCAGTTTGTCCAGGGACAGTCGCCGACCACGTTGCAAACGCAAACCGGCGTGCAAACTTGTTTGCCATGGGTTGAAGCCTAAATCGATAGCCAAACGAAAGGCTTCAACCTTGCCGGGATCCGGACCCTGGTGCTTCGGACGCTGGACGCGCTTTGGAATACTCATGCGAGTCGCCATTGCGATGATGGCCCCCATCCCTGCGGTCGACACCGAAATCCGACCCCTCACGTCATCCGTTCCATCGCGACATAGAGCGCCAGCGCCGCCGCGTTGGAGACGTTAAGGGCCTTGATCCGGCCGGGAAGATCGAGGCGCGCGACCACCTCGCAGCTTGCGCGCGTTAATTGCCGTAGCCCTTTACCCTCCGCCCCCAATACGAGCGCGAGCGGTTCGCGCAAGGCCGCCTCGCGCAGGTCGATGGTGCCGGTGCTGTCGAGGCCGACCAGAAGGTATCCCCGCTCGCCTAGCGCCGCGAGCGCGCGCGCCAAATTTTGCACGGTGACGATCGGCACGTATTCGAGCGCGCCGGAGGCCGCCTTCGCCAGCACGCCGGTGGCTTCCGGGCTGTGGCGCCACGTGGTGACCACGGCCCGGACGCCGAAGGCCGCCGCCGTGCGCAAGATCGCGCCCACATTGTGCGGATCGGTGATCTGGTCGAGCACGAGCACAGTACCCGCAGCGTCGAGCTCCTCGAGCTCGGGCGAGGGCAGGGGATCGGCTTCGGCCAATAACCCGTTGTGCACGGCATCGGGGCCGAGGCGGCGCGCGATCGCGTCCGGGCGCACAAGCTCCGGCTCGACGGCGGGCGTCACCCCATCCTCTGCCAGACGGCGCGCGGCATTGGCGGTCGCGTAGAGACGGCGGATGCGGCGAGCGGGGTTTTCCAGCGCCGCTTTCACGGTGTGCCATCCGTAGAGGATCGCCGCGCCGTTGTCGGACCGCTTCGGTTCGTCAACGCGCCCGGGCCGGGGACCCTCCTTGCGCTTCCAGGGGGGTCGGCGCGGGCGATGAGCTTCGGCTGGATGCAGACGGCGCTGGCGCATGGACGACAGTCCCGCGCGGCGAGCCCATTATCAAGATGTTGCGGCGAGTTGCGACGGCGAAGCAGCGGCTGCGGCGCGGTTGACTTGATGCCAAGCGCTCCCCATAACCCGGGCAGAACGTGCATCCGCAGGGATGCGAGGTTCGAACGCGGGGGAGTGTCCCGAGCGGCAAAGGGGGCGGACTGTAAATCCGCTGGCTTACGCCTTCG
>CBFGVM010000443.1:0-3564 GCA_965652015.1 uncultured Alphaproteobacteria bacterium | reverse complement strand
CAACGGCGTATCGTTTTGGGAGGAGACACATGAACCGTACAGGGCCACTCAAATCCGCCAGCGTGACCCGCCGCAGCTTCGCCGGCGGCATCGGCGCCGCCGGATTGTTTGCCGCCAGCCCGGGGTTCAACTTCGCGCGTGCACAGGGCGCCCCGCTCAAGGTCGGTGTTCTGCTGCCGCTCTCGGGCGCTCAGGCCAGCATCGGGCAGGACTGCTACCGTGGTGTGGAGATTGCGCCCGGCATTTTCCAGGCCCTCGGCCTGCCCGAGCTCGCGATCATGAAGGCCGACACCGAGACCAACGTGGAGGTCGCGCGGGCGCGGGCCGAGAAGCTGATCAACGAGGGCGCGCAGCTGTTGGTCGGAGCCTTCGATTCCGGGCAGACTACGGCGATCGCGCAGGTCGCCGAGCAGAAGGGTATCCCTCTCGTCATCAACATCGCCGCCGCTCCGCCGATTACCGAGCAGGGCTACAAGTTCGTGTTCCGCAATTTCCCGACCGCGCCGATGATCCTCAGCGACGCGTTCGCCAACCAGAAGGAAGTGTTCGAGGCGACCGGCGCCGCGCCGAAGTCGGTCGTGTTCATGCACGTGAACGACACCTTCGGCACCTCGATGCAGCAAGGCATCAACGCGGTGCTGCCTCGCTTCAACATGCCCTACAAGATCGTCGAGCAGATCGCCTACGATCCGACGGCGCGCGACCTCTCGGTCGAAGTGGCCAAGGCCAAAGCGACCGGCGCGGAGGCGTTGCTCATGGTCAGCCGCCTCAATGATGCGATCCTGATCACGCGTGAATTGGTCAAGCAGCGCTGGTCGCCGATGGTGGTGCTGAGCATGGGGCCGGGCTGGTACGAGGACCAATATCTCAAGACATTGGGCAAGCTGTCCGACGGCCCGATGAGCTTCGTGCCCTGGTACGATCCGAACAAGAAATTGAGCAAGCAGCTCGAAGACGCCCTCGCCAAGGCCTATCCTGGCATCAACATGAACACCAATCACGTCTTCACGTTTGAGGCCCTGCTGGTTGCGGCGGATGCTTACAAACGCGCACGCTCGACCGATCCGAAGGCGCTCGCCGATGCCGTCCGCACCACCAACATCACCGATAACGTCAGCATCGGTCCGGGCATCCAGTTCGACGCCAAGGGGCAAAATGACAAGCTCAAGAATGCCGCCATCCAGAACCGCGGCGGCAAGCTTCTTACGATCGCGCCAAAAGCGGCCGCGAACGCCAAGCCCGAATTGCCGATGAGTCCCTACGACCGGCGCGGCTAAAATCATTGCACGCTGACCCCGCTGCGATTCCGGCCGCGGCGGGGCCTTGCCATAGACGGGCGTAGCTTAGGGCAGGACCGACCGGTGCCCGCAGAGATCTATTTCAACGTCGCGGTCAGCGGTCTTTTGACCGGCCTCGTTTATGGCCTGATGGCGGTCGGCCTCTCGGTGATTTTCGGCGTCGTGCGCGTCGTCAACTTCGCCCACGGCGAGATGATGACCGTGGCGATGTACCTTGCGATTCTGCTGTTCAGCGGTTTTGGGCTCGATCCGCTGGCCATGGTGGTGCCGCTCGCGGCCGTGCTGTTCGCGCTCGGCTACGCCATGCAGGCCGGCATCATCAATCCGTTCATCACTCGGCCCGAGCACAGCCAGTTCATCCTGCTGGTTGCGGTCGCGCTCATCCTCGTCAACGTGCTGCTGCTCGCCTTCGGCCCGGACGCGCGCAACGTGCAGACGTCCTACGCGTTCGACAGCTTCCTCGTCGGACCGTTGATCATCGACGCGACCAAGGTCTATGCCGGCGCGACAACCGTCGCGATCACGGCCGCCCTGTTCGCCTTTTTTCGGTTTGCGCCGCTCGGCAAGGCGATCCGGGCGTGCGCCGACAACTATACCGGCGCGCTGGTCGTGGGACTCAACGTCAAGCGCCTCTACGCGCTCACGTTCGGCCTCGGCGCCGCCTGCGTCGGAGCAGCCGGCTCCGTGCTCGTGTTGCTGGTCGACGTGACCCCGGCGCTGGGGCCGGCCTTGACGCTGCTCGCCTTCATCATCGTCATCACCGGCGGGCTCGGCTCGATGCCCGGGGCGCTGCTCGGCGGCGTGCTGATCGGGCTCACCGAGGCGATGGCTGGGCTGTTCTTCACGCCCTCGGCCAAGAGCATGTTTTCGTTCGGCCTGCTCGTGCTGGTGCTGTTGTTCCGGCCGCAGGGCATTCTGGGCAAGCGACTGTCATGATCGGGCGGCTGTTCGATGGCGTGCCGCGCCGCGGCCTTGCGCTCCTGGCGGGATTACTCGTCGTGCTGCTGGCGGCGCCCTGGATTGCGAACGACTATCTGCTCACTGTCCTCATTATCGTTCTCTATTTTGCCTATACCGGCCAGGCCTGGAACGTCATGATGGGCTTCGCCGGCCAGCTCTCGCTCGGCCACGCCATCTATGTCGGGCTCGGCGGCTATGCGGCCGCGGCACTCTATGTGCATTTCGGCATCGGTCCCTGGCTCGGATTGGCGGCGGCGATTGCGATTGCGATGGCTTGCGGAGCCATCATCGGATTTCTCGCATTTCGCTTCGGCGTGGGCGGCGTTTACTTCGCGATTCTAACCATCGCCTTCGCCGAGTTCGCGCGCATCGGGTTCGATCATTTCAAATGGGTCGGCGCTTCGAGCGGTTTCTTTCTGCCAGTCGCCAATTACACACGCAATGACTTGTGGAATCTGCGTGGTAATCCAATGATGTTCTACTACGTGATGCTCGCGCTGACGATCGCCGCATTCGCCCTTTGCCACATCCTGCTCAAGAGTCGCGTAGGTTATTACTGGCAGGCGATCCGTGAGGACGAAATCGCCGCCCGCTCTCTCGGCATCGATACGTTTCGCTACAAGATGTACGCGGTCGTCCTCTCGGCGGGCATGACCGCGGTCGCCGGCGTGTTTTTCGCGTTCTATTACAACAATCTCTTCCCGGAGCAGGTGTTTCACATTTCGCGGTCGATCGAGCTGATCCTTGGACCAATCATCGGCGGGATCGGCACGCTGTTCGGCCCCCTCATCGGTGCATTTCTACTGACCGGGCTGTCCGAGGCCATGCAGGAGTTGTTGACCGCGTTGGGTTTCGATGCGCCCGGCGTTAAGCAGGTGTTTTATGGGCTCTGTTTGCTCGCCGTGGTGATGGTGCTTCCGGGCGGCGTGTGGCCGTGGCTTGCCGCCAAGCTGGGCGTGAACGGGCGGCGATCATGACGGCGCTTCTCACGGTTGAAGGAGTTGGCAAGCGCTTTCGCGGCCTGCTCGCGGTCGACAATGTGAGCTTTCGTGTCGCCCAGGGCTCGATCTTCGCGGTGATCGGCCCGAACGGAGCCGGCAAGACTACGCTGTTCAACATCATCGCCGGAGCCTTGGCGCCCGACCGAGGATCGATCGCGTTCGCCGGCGAACGCATCGACGGACTTGCGCCCGACGAGATCTGCCGCCGCGGCATCGGGCGCACCTTCCAGCTGGTGCGACCGTTCCCGGCGCTTTCGGTGGAGGACAATGTCCTCATCGGCGCGATGCTGCGCCGGCACGATCCG
>CBFGVM010000442.1:0-3570 GCA_965652015.1 uncultured Alphaproteobacteria bacterium | reverse complement strand
TCCCCGGACTTGCCTTCCGCGAGCTTGCTCCTGATTGCGTCGTCGTAGTCGCTGCTGTTCTTGATTGCGTGGTCGAAGATGGTCGGATTCGATGTCAGTCCGGTAACCGAGAGCTCGTCGATATAGCGGCGAAGCACGCCCTTCTTGAGCAGGCTGCGCGTGATGTTGTCGAGCCAGAGGCTCTGACCCAGGTCGTGCACGATTTGAGTGGCTTTCATGATGTCACCTCGATCACGCCCCCGACTTGGACAAGTAGCGTTCAACCGCTATGGCTCGCGGGCGCGGGAGCCGATGACTCCGATCTGCCATGCGGATGGTAGGCCTTGATCGGCAGCCATGCACACCCGTCGCGCGCGAGCAGGCGATCGGCGGCGGCGGGGCCGGCCGTCCCTGCGGCATAGTTCGGGAAATCGTCGGCAGGCGCGCGGGCCCAGGCATCAAGCAACCCCTGCACGGCGCACCAAGCCGCCTCGACCGTATCCGCGCGCTGATACAAGATCGCATCGCCGATGAGGCAGTCGTAGATCAGCGTCTCGTATCCGACCGATGCGAGTGGCGCGAAATAGTCCTGGTAGGCGAAATTCATATCGACGCCTTCGATTTCGATCTCTGCTCCGGGGCGCTTGGCGCTGAAACTGAGCGATAGCCCCTCATCGGGTTGGATGCGCAGCATCAGGATGTTCGCGGGCAATCGATCGACCGGGGTGTCGCGGAAAAGTGCATAGGGCGCCTGACGAAATTGCACCGCGATCTCGGTCGTGCGGGCGGAAAGGTGCTTGCCGGTGCGGAGGTAGAATGGCACGCCGGCCCAGCGCCAGTTGTCGATGCCGAGCTTGAGCGCGACATAGGTTTCGGTTTGCGAATTCGGCGCGACGTCGGGCTCATGCCGATAATCGCCAACGCTTTTGCCGAGCACCGTGCCCGCGCCGTACTGGCCGCGCACGGCATCGGCCGGCGAGATGGGATGAATTGCCTGGAACAGCTCCGTCTTCTTAGCGCGCACGGCATCCGCATCGAATGAGATCGGCGGCTCCATCCCGATCATGGCAAGAAGCTGAAACAGATGGTTCGGCACCATGTCCCGCAATGCGCCGGTCTTTTCGTAGAAGCGACCGCGGCCCTCGACGCCGAGAGTCTCGGCGGCCGTGATCTGGACATGGTGGATATGATCGCGGTTCCACAGCGGCTCGAAGATGCCGTTGGCGAAGCGCAACACCAGGATATTCTGGACTGTTTCTTTGCCGAGGAAGTGATCGATGCGATAAATCTGGTCCTCGGACAGTACCTTGAGGATTTGTGCGTTGAGGGCTTCGGCCGAGGCAAGGTCATGCCCAAAAGGTTTTTCAATGATCACCCGCCGCCAAGCTCTGTCCGATTGCCGGGCAAGACCGGCGCGGCCGAGCTGCTCGACAATCGGGCCAAAAAACCGGTCGGCGGTCGCCAGATAGAACAACACATTGGCCGTGCCGTGCTGCTGCCTGCATTGCTCGGTCAATAGCTTCTCGAGCCGGCTATAGGTTTCGGGTTGCGTGAAGTCCCCACGCATATAATGCATGCGCCGAGTGAGCCATGACCAGGCCTGCTCGTCGATCATTCCACCCTTTCGATCGCTGCCGCGTGCGGCGGCTTGCATCATCTCGGTTAGGTTCTGGCACCAGCCTTCGGTAGTCTCATCATTATGGTCAACGCCAATGATGGCGAAGCCGTCCGGAAGCTTTCCTGCTCGCACGAGATTATACAGCGCCGGCACGACGAGACGCTTGGTGAGATCGCCGCCAGCGCCGAAAATCGTCAGCGTGGCGGGAGAAGGCAGCCGGGCGGGAAGACTCTTTGCCACTCCTGCTGCAGCCTCTGCATTAAGCGCTATCATGGGCGGATTACGTCCTAGCCAACTCGTGGTCCGTCGTTGCTAACGCAAGTCTAGCAACGGCGAGCCCCAAGGCAATTGCAGTCGCGGCGTGGTCATCAGCGAATACCGGACGAGCTCCAAGCAAGGTGTGCGCTGCTCTTCTCAGTTGGTGAAGCTCCGGCTCTCGGGATTTCCGGGGCTTGGCCGGACCGTAGGAGAGCCATTCCGTGCGTTTGCAAGAAAATTCCCTGATATGCCTTTGCAAGTTTCGGCATAATATGCCGCCGGCGACAGAGCCTTGTGTGAAGAGTGCGAACGGGAGACGGCGCATGACATTCACGGTGAGAAGCAACAACTTCAAGGACGGCGATTATCTGCCCAACGCCCACATCCTTTCGGCCGAATTTGGTTTCGGCTGTCAAGGCAACAATCAATCGCCACATTTGGCCTGGTCGGGAGCCCCGGCCGGCACGAAGAGCTTCACCGTGACTTGTCTTGATCCAGACGCGCCCACGGGCAGCGGATTCTGGCACTGGCTGGTAGTGAACATCCCTCCCAATGTCACGGAGCTTGAGTTGGACGCGGGTAATCCGAAGTCGCCGAAGCTGCCGCAGGGCGCTTTGCAAACCCGCACCGACTTCGGCACACCCGGGTATGGCGGACCGTGTCCGCCGGCGGGCGATCACCCGCACCGTTATCTTTTCACGGTATTCGCAGTTGGGATCGATCGTCTGCAGGTGACGGCCGACACCTCGGCAGCCGTCATCGGATTTCAACTCCATTTCAACACGCTGGCCAAGGCCGCGATCATGGGCCTCTATAGGCGCTGATCGGACCCCATGGAACCGCGCCATCACGAAGCTTAGCCTCAATCCCGCATCAGCTTGTCGAGCGTGATCGGCAGATCGCGCACGCGCTTGCCGGTCGCGTGATAGACCGCGTTCGCAATCGCTGCCGCAGTGCCGACAATGCCGATTTCGCCGACGCCCTTGACGCCGAGGGGATTGATCTCCTCATCCTTCTCTTCGACGAAAATTACGTCGATCGAATGCACATCCGCATTTACCGGCACATGGTAGTCGGCAAGGTTGTGGGTCATGAATCGGCCGAACCGATGATCGGTCGCTGTCTCTTCATGCAGCGCCATCCCGATACCGCCGACCACTGCGCCGAGAATCTGGCTGCTCGCAAGCTTCGGATTGAGGATGCGACCGGCCGCCACAGCGCTGACCACGCGCGTGACGCGAATGACCCCAAGCTGCTCGTCGACCTTGACCTCGGCGAATACCGCCGAGTGCGTGGAATGCGAGTACTTGCCGTCCTCGTTCGGCTGGGCGCTGGCTTCTCTCTCAACCCGGTCGATTTTGCCGGCACGCATCGCGTCTGCGACTAGGATCTCTCGGCCCTCGTCGTCCTTGTGCCGGATCTTGCCTTCGGCGAATACCACATCGTCGAGTTTTGCCTTGGCAAGCGGCGATCCCGGCATTTTCCGCGCCAACCCGAGAAGGTCATGCTGCACCGCCCGACAGGCGGCGTGAATGGCAGAGCCGACCGATGAGGTGGTGAACGATCCGCCTTCGACCGGCGCATCCGGCAGCGTGGAATCCCCGAGCTTTACCGTCACGTTATCGAGCGGCACTCCGAGCATTTCGGCAGCGAGCTGGGCCATCATCGTATAGGTTCCGGGCCCGATATCGGCGGTCGCGCTGGCGATCTCGACG
>CBFGVM010000441.1:0-3579 GCA_965652015.1 uncultured Alphaproteobacteria bacterium | reverse complement strand
GGATTTGAACGGATCCGCGCGCGGCACGGGCCCGATGCGATCGCCTTCTACCTCTCCGGCCAGCTTCTGACCGAGGATTACTACGTCGCCAACAAGCTGATGAAGGGCTTCATCGGGTCGGCGAACGTGGACACCAATTCACGCCTGTGCATGGCCTCCTCGGTTGCCGGCCACATCCGGACCTTCGTCGCCGATACCGTGCCCGGCTGCTACGCGGACCTCGACCATGCAGATCTTCTCGTCCTGGTCGGCTCGAACACCGCCTGGTGCCACCCGGTGCTGTTTCAACGCATGGTCGAGAACAAGCGCGCGCGGGGCGCGAAGATCGTTGTCATCGACCCCCGCCGCACCGCGACCGCCGGAGATGCCGATCTCTACCTCCCGATTGCACCGGGAACGGATAGCGCGCTGTTCTGCGGGCTGCTGGCGTATCTCGCCGATCTGTGCGCGCTCGACTATCGCTATATCGACGCGAACACGCGCGGCTTCGAAAATACCCTGGCGCGGGCGCGCGCGATCGCCCCCGACCTCGCCGCGACAGCAAAAATCACCCAGCTGCCGCGGGCCGATGTTGCGCATTTTTTCGATCTGTTTCGTGTCACGCCGAACACCGTCACCTGCTTCTCGCAAGGCGTGAACCAGTCCGCGCAAGGCACCGACAAGGTCAACGCCATCATCAACTGCCACCTGGCGACCGGCCGCATCGGCCGGCGCGGCCAAGGACCGTTCTCGCTGACCGGGCAGCCCAATGCCATGGGCGGGCGCGAGGTCGGCGGTCTCGCCAATCAGCTCGCGGCCCACATGGCCTTCACACGGGAGGATATCGATCGCGTCCGCCGCTTCTGGAACGCGCCGCGCGTCGCAGCGCGCGAAGGCGCCAAGGCGGTGCAGATGTTCGACGCGATCGCCCGCGGCCGGATCAAAGCGCTATGGGTCATGGCGACGAATCCCGCGGTCTCGCTGCCGCGCGCAAGCCATGTGCGCGAGGCGCTCAAAAAGCTCGAGCTGTTCGTGGTATCCGAGAACGTGATTGCAAACGACACGGTGAATGCCGGCGCGCATGTTCTGCTTGCGGCCGCTGCCTGGGGCGAGAAGGACGGCACTGTCACCAATTCCGAGCGGCGCATCTCGCGCCAGCGGCGATTTCTGCCCCCGCCAGGCGAGACCAAGCCCGACTGGTGGATCGTCACGCAAGTGGCCCATCGCATGGGATTCGCCGCTCAATTCGCCTACGGCTCCGCGGCGGATATTTTTCGCGAGCACGCCGCGTTGTCCGCTTTCGAGAATGGCGGCCAGCGCGATTTCGACATCGGCGCGCTTGCGACAATGAGCGACGCGGCTTTCGATGCGCTCGATCCCCTGCAGTGGCCGTTGCGAGCCGGCGAAACGCGGCAGCAGAAGGAGCGGCGATTCTTCATGCAGGGCGCCTTCTATACGCCGGACCGCAAGGCGCGCTTTATCGCGCCCGAGCCGCCCGCGCCCAGGGTCTCCAGCAAACAATTCCCGCTTCGCCTCAACACCGGCCGCGTGCGCGACCAATGGCACACCATGACCCGATCGGGGCTGAGCGCTCGGTTAGGCACGCATACGCCGGAGCCGTTCGTCGAGGTGCATCCCGCCGACGCCAAGGCGATGGGTCTCGCCGACGGCGGCTTCGCCAAGGTCGCGACCCGCTGGGGATCGTGCGTGCTCAAAGTCGCCGTCAGCGACCTGCAACGGCGCGGCTCATTGTTCGCGCCCATTCACTGGAGTGATGCGACCGCCTCCGCCGCGCGCATCGGCGATCTGGTGATGCCCGAGACCGACCGCTATTCCGGTCAGCCCGATGCCAAGGCGACGCCCGCATCCATCGCGCCCGTCCATTTCGCCTTCCGCGGATTTGCCGTGACCCGGCGGCCGATCAGCGCCCCACCCGGCACATGGTGGGCACGCGTGGCAATCGCCGGCGCATCGGGACTGTTGCTCGCAACGAACGATGGACCGGAGATCTGGCGCAGCCGCGCGCGACGGATGCTCGGCGACGGCGGCGAGCTCGCGGAATATGTCGATCAGAAGCGTAGCGTTTACCGTGCCGCGTCTTTCGTCGCGGACGAGTTGACTGGCTGCTTGTTCATCGGCGACGCCGAGACGCCGCCCCAATGGGATGCGGTCAAGGCGTTGTTTGCAGTCGAGACGCTTGCCGGCGAAGCGCGGCGCGTGCTGCTGTCGGGGCGCTCGGCCGACGGACTCGTAGGCGCAGGGGCGATTGTCTGTGCCTGCTTCAGCGTCGGTGCTGCCGCCATCCGCGCGGCGATCCAAGCGGGCGCAACGACAAGCTTGGAAGGGATCGGCCAATCGCTGCGCGCCGGCACCAATTGCGGCTCGTGCCTGCCGGAGCTCAAGCGGATCATCGCCGAATCCGGAAGTTGAGACGGCTACTTGACTATCGAAAGCGCCGTGAAAGCATACGCCTCTGACCAAAGCTCGGGGGTGTCATGCGAAAGCTCATCGGCGTCCTGGCGCTCGCGGCAGCGCCCGCTCTCGCAGTCGCGGCGGAAAAGCCCGACTGGGCGTTCCCGGTTACCGAGAAGGTTCAACCCCCTCCCCGCTTCGAAGCAGGAAGGGTGAGGCCGGCGCCGCCCGGCAGCACACTCTCGATCACGCGCGCCAAAGCGGACGACATGTACGATATCCCGAACTGGTATCCCAACATGTATCCGCCGATGCCGAAGATCGTTCAGTACGGCAACAAAGACACGCAGGTGCGTGCTTGCGGGTCCTGTCATCTGCCCACCGGCACGGGCCATGACGAATCCGCCTACATGGCCGGCTTGCCGGCTTCCTATTTCATTCGTCAGATGGCGGACTGGAAGAGCGGCGACCGCAAGTACAGCGCCACGATGGTGGCGATGGTCAAAGTCATCACCGATTCCGAGATACGCGAAGCTGCCGATTATTTTGCTTCGCTCAAGCCGCAACCTTGGATTCGGGTGGTCGAGACCGACACGGTGCCGAGGTCCTATATCGGTCCCGGCAACAAGCGGCTCATTCATCCGGAGGGCGGCACCGAGCCGCTGGGCAATCGCATCATCGAAGTGCCGGAGGACGAGGAGGTCGTCGTCTACCGCGATCCCTCCTCCGGCTTCGTCGCCTATGTGCCGAAGGGAAGCATCGCCAAGGGCAAGGAGCTCGCGATCACCGGCAACGGCGGCAAGACCATAGCCTGCGGCATCTGCCACGGCCGCACCTTGCAGGGCCTGGGCGAGGTGCCCGCAATCGCGGGACGCCATCCCAACTACATCGTTCGCCAGCTCTGGAACATGCAGAACGGGGAACGGGTCGGCACGTCGGCGGCGCTGATGCAGCAAGTGGTGGAAAAATTGACCAACGACGACATGCTGGCGATCGCCGCCTATGTTGCATCGCTGCCGCCCTGAAGAGCGAGGCGCGCGACCCGTTCTTGTTGCTTCGGCCGCGCCCCTCGAACCGTGGCTAGCGCCACCATCGGCACGCGATCCCGCAGGCAACTCAGAATGGCCGCGGCGCGAATGGGAGGAGACAACGTGCTGGAGCTTTACCACAACATCAACTCGGTCTGTG
>CBFGVM010000440.1:0-3588 GCA_965652015.1 uncultured Alphaproteobacteria bacterium | reverse complement strand
GCTAAGACTCATTTGCTTAGAAGATGGATGCGCGGGTCAAGCCCGCGCATGACGAAATAGATCGATAGCGGAAATCCCCGCCGTCAGGTGCTCAGGAGGACCATGCATGTCCAGCGACATTCTCACCGCCCGCAAGGGACCGGTGCTGGAAATCACGCTCAATCGGCCGCAGATCGGCAACGCCGCCTCCGACGCCATGGCGGTCGAACTGACCAAGCTCCTGCTCACCGCCGCCGAGACTTCCGAGATCGTGGTGCTGCGCGGCGCCGGCGCGGATTTTTGCGTCGGCCGTGAGACCATGGGCAAACGCCCTCCTGGCGCGCCGCCGGAAGCGCTCGAGCTGCGCCGCCGCAACGACGTGGTGTTCAACTGCTACGGCGCGTTCCGCCGCTGCGAAATCCCGGTGATCGGCGTGGTGCGGGGGCGCGCTTTCGGCTTCGGCTGCGCGATTGCGGCGGTCTGCGACGTCACGCTCGCCGCCGATACCGCCAAGTTTCAGGTGCCGGAGATGGCGCACAACATCATGCCGACGATGGTCATGTCGGCGCTGGTCGATCGGGTGCCGCGCAAGGCGATGACCTATCTCGTCTGGTCGACCGCCGTGATCAGCCCGCAGCGCGCGCGCGAGGCCGGCATCGTGAGCGAGGTCGTTCCCGAGGCGGAGCTCGATGCGGCGGTCGAAGCGCTGTGCAAGCAGATTATGCACGCGCCCCGGCCGGCCCGCGTCGGCTGCAAGGACTACGCGCGCGCCGCGCTGGATATGGATGTCACCGGCGCGATCGAATTCGCGCGCAGCATCCACGCGGTGATCAATTCCTCGAGCGAAATGCTGCCGCCGGGGCACAAGTGATGACGATGAGTGGGTTCAATCGGGACCCAATGCACGCGGAGTTGGGACAATGAACATTATGAAGCCGCTCACGTCCAACATCGATGTGGAAAAGTACCGGCTGCGCCGCTTCGTCGACCGGCTCGTCGACATGGGTGAGGTCGAAATTCACGACGAGCCGGTGCCGCTGACGGGCTTGAGCGCGATCATCGAAGGAACCGAGAAGGCGCTCCTGTTCAAAAAAGCAGGCCCCGAACAGGTGGAGATCGTTGCCAAGACCGCGGGCAGCCGAAGGCGTTTGGCTGCCGCGTTCGAAACCGGCGAGGACAAGCTTCACGACGAATATTTCAGGCGGCTCGCCAACCCCCAGGCGGTGGTGGAGGTGCCGTCCGATGAAGCCCCGGTGCATGAGGTCAAGATCACGGGCAAGGACGTCGATCTGACAAAGCTCCCCTTTCACCCGCAACACGCCTACGACGGCAGCTGCTATCTCAGTTCAGCCATCGATTACACGATCGATCCGGCAACCGGCCGGAGGAATGTCGGGTGCCGTCGCCTGAGCTTGCGCAACCGGTACGAGACCGGCACTAACGTGACCGCTCCGTCCGACCTCAAGCGCATCTATACGGCCTGCGTAGCACGTGGCGAGCGCTTGCCGATCACGTTCACGATCGGCGTGCATCCGCTCGACTTCTTTGCCGCGACCACGCGCCAGGGCGGCGACGAGTTGTCATTGGTCGCCACGTTTCGCGGCGAGGCGGCACCGGTCGTCAAGAGCCTCACCAACGACATCCTGGTGCCGGCAGATGCGGAAATCACGCTCGAAGGCTATCTCGACGAGCGCGGCTACGTGGAGCCGGAAGGGCCCTACGGGGAATACATGGGCTACTACGGCGCAATCCACATGGATCCGGTATTTCATTGCACCGCGATCACCATGCGCCGCGACGCGCTGCACCAAACGCTGCTGCATGGCTCCGCGTTCGTGCTGCACCAGACTGAAAGCGCCAACATCACTGCAATCCGTACCGAGGCCGAGGCGATGAAGATCCTCAAGGCGACGGTGCGCGAGCCGGTCGCTGTGTATCTGCGGTCCGTGTCGGGCGGCGACAACACGCTGCGCGTCTCGATCAAGCAGCGCACCTTCGGAGAGGCCCGCGCGGCCATCGCGGCGCTGTTCGGCGGAATCATGCGGCTGAAGCACATCTACGTATTCGACGAGGACATCGACATTCACGACGATGGGCAGGTCGAATGGGCGCTCGGGACGCGCTTCCAGGCCGATCAGGATCTCGTCGTCCTGCAGGGAATGCGGGGCATGACCATGGATCCCTCGCTGAACGGCAGGCGGACCGGCGCCAAGGCGGGATTCGATTGCACCAAGCCGTTCGGCCGGGACGGCGAGATTCCGCTGACGAGATGTGCTGCCAAGGTCTTCGGCGGCCCCGCTCGCTTTCAAACTGTCGAGCAAGCGCTCGCATCGGCGCCGATGTTCTACGCCGACATCGTCGAAGCCACCGGCAGCGATGACGGGCGTGAGATCGCCTGCGCACTGGATGAGCTGCGGCAGGCTGGGCGACTGGGTCGCGATCGCGACGGTCGCTATCATCTCGTCCGCGCGCAACCCGGCGCGACCGCAATCATCGGTAGCCTCTATCCTGATCCCAATGAGGGCACGTAAGCCAATCTACGCGTTGCTGCTCCTCGCCTTCGCACTGCTGCCGGTCGCGGGCAAGGCGCAGGAGCTTCCGGCGCGAGCGATCCGCATCATCGTGCCCAACCCGCCCGGTGCAACGAGCGACATCAGCGCGCGGCTGATCGGACAGAAGTTGTCCGAAAGGCTGCGGCAGCCCGTAGTGGTCGAAAATCAAGGCGGCGCGTCGGGCGCAATCGGCATGAGCATGCTCAGGCGCGCGGCGCCGGACGGCACCACCATCGGCGTCGTCATCGCGCTCGCGCAAACGATCGACCGCATTCAGAACAAGAAAGCTTCATTCGACATCGTCAAGGACTTCACGCCGATCACCGCGATCGCCAACAACCCGGCGGGCCTGGTGGTCAACGCCCGCATCGCGGCGGCTTCGCTCACGGCATTCGTCCACCTCGTGCGCAAGCACCCGCGCGAAATATCCTATGCCAGCGGCGGGATCGGCACCGCGCATCATCTTTACGGACAAGTCCTCAACCGCACCGCCGGCATCGAGATGCTGTACGTTCCTTACAAGGGGGTGGCGCCGGCGCTCAACGACCTCCTGGGCGGCCACGTTCCGGCGGCGATCGTGAGCTTGTCGACGGCATTGCCGCATCTGCAAAACGGGGAACTGCGCCTGCTGACCGTGTTCGATACCAAGCGCTACGCGAAGCTGCCGGAGGTGCCGACCATCTCGGAGGAGATACCGGCCTTCGTGCCCGGGCGTACCTGGCTCGGCTTGCTCGGGCCGCCGAACCTGCCCCCCGCCATCGCCGCGCGCCTGCATGACGAGGTCGTGCGCATCCTCAACTCGGCGGACGTGCAGCAAGTTCTCAGCGAGAACGGACTCGATACGATCGCCAACACGCCATCCGAGTTCGCCGCCATGATCAAGGAAGACGCCAAGATCTGGGACGCCGCGGCGGCGAGCGCGGGATTGTTGGGGCAGTGACGTGCCGTTTGCTGAAAGTCGGCGCTACGCGCTCGGTCTGCTCCCTCTCCCATAGGGAGAGGAGTGGGGTGAGGGGTTAAAGTCTCTCGATAGATCCGAACCCCCTCACCCCAACCC
>CBFGVM010000439.1:0-3591 GCA_965652015.1 uncultured Alphaproteobacteria bacterium | reverse complement strand
CGACCGCATGCGGAGCCGGCGCTGCGCGCCATTGCCATGCCAGCGGATGCCAATCCGTACGGGGATATCTTCGGCGGTTGGCTGTTATCGCAGATGGATCTCGCCGGCGGCGCCGCTGCGCGGCGTCGCGCCAAGGGCCGCACCGTCACCGTGGCGATCACCGCCATGACCTTTCACCGTCCGGTGTTCGTCGGCGACGAGGTCAGCTGTTACGCGGAAATCATCAAGGTCGGCAAAACTTCGATCACGGTGAAGGTCGAGAGCTGGGTCCGGCGCGGCATCGGCGATGAGCACATCGCGGTGACCGAGGGCATTTTCACCTATGTCGCCGTGGGCGAGGACCGCCGGCCCCGCCCGGTGCCCCCGGAAGATTGACATGCGGTGGCCGAAGGGATGCAAAGTTTGTGCTGCGTTGCAGAGCCTGGGCTACTCGGCCCTCACGCTTGCCAAAACGGCTTGTTTACCTCGCGCCATCGATCTGCCGACGAAAGGCCCATATCCCGCAACTCGTTCTCATTCATCGTGGCGAGAAATGCGCGTTCTCTCCTTCTCGCGTCCCATTCTCCCAGCAGCGCTGCGCATCGCTTCAGCGACGCCGACGCTAACGCACGTCCGCTGTTAACCTTTGTCTTCATCCAAACCGCAGTTTTCGCGGTGCAATCGCGCGGTGATTCGTTTCGATGCTCGGATGCGGATGTCATGATTCTCGCTCCTGTGCTTTGCGAATACCGATCCGTTGGATCGCTGGACCGCACGGTGCCTCATCACATTCGCCGCGACACTCCGCTTATTGCTGTCGATTTCGAAATACTTGTCGCTGTCTAAGCCCGACGCGGGATTGCGCGGACTTCTCCCTTCGACGCCTCCAATCGCTGGACAATCCGCCCTCGGTGGGTAACTCTCGATCCATGGACGAGCGAGTGTTCAGCGTGCGCGAGATTCTCGCCGGCGCGGCGCCGGCGGAAACGCCGGTCACGGTCAAAGGCTGGGTGCGCACGCGTCGCGACTCAAAGGCGGGCATTTCATTTGTGCACCTATCGGACGGATCATCGTTTCATCCGCTGCAGGTCGTGGTGGCGAACACGTTGCCGAATTACACGGACGAGGTCTTGAAGCTCACGACCGGCTGCGCGCTGGAGGCCACGGGCACGATCGTGCCTTCGCCAGCGAAGGGGCAGCCGTTCGAGATGCAGGCAGCCACGATCAGGGTGATCGGCTGGGTCGACGACCCGGACACCTATCCCATCCAGCCGAAGCCGCACTCGCTCGAGTTCCTGCGCGAGGTGGCGCATTTGCGCCCGCGCACGAACGTCATTGCGGCGGCGACGCGGGTTCGCCACACGCTGGCGAACGCGATCCATCGTTTTTTCGACGAGCACGGCTTTTTCTGGGTCAATACGCCGATCATCACGGCATCCGACGCGGAGGGTGCGGGCGCGCTGTTCCGAGTCTCGACGCTCGATCTCGCCAACCTGCCGCGCACGCCGCAGGGTGGGGTGGATTTCGACAAAGATTTCTTCAGCCGCGAGACCTTCCTGACGGTCTCCGGACAGCTCAACGTCGAGGCGTACTGCCTCGCGCTGACCAAGGTCTACACCTTCGGGCCGACATTCCGGGCGGAAAACTCCAACACCAGCCGCCATCTCGCCGAGTTCTGGATGATTGAGCCGGAGATCGCCTTTGCCGACCTCTCGGACAATGCAACGCTGGCGGAGCAGCTGCTGAAGTTCACCTTCGAGACTCTCCTGAAGGAACGGCAGGAGGATCTCGCCTTCTTCGACGAGCGGATCGAGAAGGGGCTGATCGCGAAGCTCGAGGGCATCGTCGGCTCGCAGTTCGTGCGTATGGATTACAACGAGGCGGTCGCGGTGCTCGAGCGCGCGAAGGAGAAATTCGAGTTCCCGGTGAAGTGGGGCATGGATCTCCAGTCGGAGCACGAGCGCTATCTCACCGAGAAGCACGCCAAGAAGCCGGTGGTCGTGATGAACTACCCGAAGGACATCAAGGCGTTCTACATGCGCGTGAACGACGACGGGAAAACGGTCGCGGCAATGGATGTGCTCGCGCCGGGCATCGGCGAGATCATCGGCGGCAGCCAGCGCGAGGAGCGGCTCGACGTGCTCGACGCGCGCATGGCGGAGCGCGGCATCGACAAGGAGCACTACGGCTGGTACCGCGATCTGCGCCGCTACGGCACGGTGCCGCATGCCGGCTTCGGGCTCGGCTTCGAGCGCACGCTCGCCTACATCACGGGCCTGGCCAACGTGCGCGACGCGATCCCGTTCCCGCGCACGCCGGGAAACGCGCGGTATTAGCGCTGAGCTGATGCAAGCAGCGGGACCGTTCCATGCCCAAGCTTCGCGTCAAAGCGAAACCCTCGGCTGTGTCAGTTTGACCTGGAACGAAGGATGCGCCTGTCTTGCGGAAAACGATACATGCGCGAATACTCTCGTTACCTTGAAGGCCGCGGGGCTCCCGCTTCGAAAGGGCAACACATGGACCGCCGTCGTTTCGTCATCGGCACTGCCGCGACCGCACTCGCGGCGCGACCGGCATTCGCGCAAGCAGCGTTTCCTTCGCATGCGATCACCATCGTCAACGCGTTCCCGCCCGGCGGCCTCAACGACATCGTGACGCGGCCGCTCGCCAGCGCGTTAGAGCCGATCCTCAAGCAGCCGGTCGTGGTCGAAACCAAGGCCGGCGCCGCGGGTCAAGTCGGCGCGCAGTTCGCCGCCTCGGCCAAGCCCGACGGATACACCTTGCTGTCGCATAACACGGGGATCTCCGGCTACGCCGAGGTCGACAAGCTGTTCGGCCGTCCGCCCAAGGTCACCCGCGCCGACTTCATTCCGCTCGCGCGCATCGTTGCGGATCCGGTCGTGCTCCTCGTCAACGAGACGCAGCCCTACAAGACGCTGCAGGAGTTCATCGCCGGCGCCAAAGCCAATCCGGACACGCTCGTCTTCAGCTCGGGTGGGCTCTATGGCGCGTCGCACCTGCCGCTGGCGTATCTGGAGAAAGCGACAGGCCCGTTGCGGCTGCGGCATCTGCCGACCAGCGGCGGCGGGCCGGCCATCGTTGCCATCCTCGGCAACAACGCCCAGGTGACCACGCAAACGATCTCGGCCACGCTGCCGCATGTCAAAGCGGGTAAGCTGCGCCCGCTTGCAAATTTCGCCGCCACCCGCTCCAAGGTCCTGCCCGATGTCCCGACGCTCAAGGAACTGGGCTACGACGTCGAATACTATCTCTGGGTCGGCATCTTCGCGCCGCGCGGCACGCCCGCCGAGATCGTGACGACGTTGCGCGGTGCGATCGGCAAGGCGGTGCAATCAAGCGAATTTAAGACTGCGCTCGCCAATGCCGGTCAGGAGCTCGCTTATCTCGACGGGCCCGACTTCCAGAAGTTCTGGGACGTCGACGGCGCGCGCACCGACGAGGCGGTGATTGCGATCGGGCGGCAGGGATAGCCTCGGCCCCCCGGTCGAGCGCAGAGAAAACCGGGTTCTCTGAGTACGCAGAGATCGCGGATTTCGCTCCGCTCAATCCGGGGCGTGCGTTGATCACCGTTTCAAGAACAGCCTGATCTCT
>CBFGVM010000438.1:0-3611 GCA_965652015.1 uncultured Alphaproteobacteria bacterium | reverse complement strand
GAGGGACAGGGAGGGGGCACACGGACTCGGTCTGATAGGCCCCCTCCCCACCCCTCCCCCGCAAGCGGGAGAGGGAGCAGACCGAGCTTGCGGCACGCAATCTCAATCATGGTCGTGATGATGGCGGTGACGCTGATGCCCATGATCATGATCGTGCTCATGCTCATGCTCATGAACATGCTCATGATGATGAATGCGCTGGGGCGGGCGGCCGCGGCGCGGATCCTCGCTGAACAGTAGCGATTTGATCGTGACCGGCACGGTATATGACGGCATGCGGACGCGTCCGAGATCAATGTAATCGAAATCGCGCAGCACCAACCCGTCGATCGCCAGGATCTCGCTCTCGACCAGCAGCTCTTCGCGCAAGATCGCACCCAGTGTCTGCGCCACGTCGCCGTCGAGCATGAGGTAGAGCGGCTTCCTGCGTTCGATCGTCCTAGCGAGCCCGTGGCGGACGCCTTCGGCGAAGGCGAGGATCCGCTCGTAGGACGGCACACCCTGCCAGCGCAACGCGAGCGCCACTTCGCCCTCGCCTTCGATGAGATCGAAGGCGGTGAAGTGCGCGCGGATGGCCTGAGCGAGCTTATCCGCGTCGATGACCTCTTCGCACACGTAGGGCGGTTGCAGAACCTGCAGATTGCGCCGCGGCAGAAGCTCGCCCGGCTTAGAGATGTAGCTGGTATTGCCGCTGAGCTGCACGCTGTACTCCGAAGCCCCGAGCGCGGTGGCGCGGATGCACTCGCCCGGCGGCAGCAGCGGCCACGGCAGCGCGCCGGCATCGATCCGCGCCCGAATCGCGCGACCCAGCCGGCGTCCCATGTCGCCGAAATCGCGCTGCTCGCGGCCGTAGACGTATTCGCCGACGCCGCCGGAAAACATCACGCCATCGATGCGGCCAAGCTCGCCGATCGGATCGGTCAAATAGAGATGGTGGACCGCATGCGGCAGCGGACGCTGCGCGAGCGCCGCCACCAGCAAATCCGCCATGCTTGTCGCGACATTATCGAGTTGCGCGCTCGAGAGCACGTCGCCGCGCGACCAGGAAAAGCCGGCTTGGCGGGCGTGGAACTTTCCCGCCGGATCGAGCCGCACGATCCGGCCGGTCTGCTCCATGACCTGCAGCCGGCCGCCGATATGCAGCGCCGCCGTGGCGATCACGTTGCCTTTCTCGACGATGCCGAGTTTGGTGGTGCCGCCGCCGATGTCGATGTTGAGGATGCGCTTATCCTCCTCATACGACATCTTCGAGGCGCCGGAGCCATAGGCCGCGAGCATCGATTCCATGTGGTGTCCCGCCGCCGCGGTGACGAAATCGCCGCGCTGCTCCGCAAGGAGCGCGGCAATTGCCGCCGCGTTCTCGCGCCGCAACGCCTCACCGGTCAGGATGACCACACCGGTATCGATGTCCTCGGGCTGCACGCCCGCCGCTTTATACGCATCATCGATGATGGCGCCGAGCGCCGCATCGTCGATGCGCTCGTCGCTCGCGTACGGGGTCAGCGCCACGGGCGACTGGAACAAGGTCTCGCGCGAGACGACGTAGTACCGGCTGGTCAGATCCTCGCCGTAGCGGCGTAGATTGATGCGGGAGAAGATGACTTGCGTGCCGGAGGATCCGATGTCGATGCCGACCGTCACCAGTGTCACATGGTCCTGGATCCAGATCGGATTGTCTTCCAGCCGCTCGTCGGGATCGAACTCGAAATGATCGTGATCGTGATCTGCGTCGCCGTCATGATCATGCACGACATCCTGGCCGAGCAGATGGTCGGCGAGCGTGTGGCTGCGCTTCTGATCGTCGGCCATCAAACCTGCTCCTTGCACCGCCGTAGACGCGCATTATGCCTCGCCGTTATCGCATGGGCGATCGAGCAGCGTCAAAAGCACGCCCTTCGAACGAGCTTGTACGGACACGGAATCATTGCGCAGGCCGGCACCGCTCGCCCAGATACGGGCTGTTTACGCCAGCCATGCAGCGCACGCCGCTCCAAGCGGTGCCGAAAGTATTGAATTCGACGCCGCGGGACGGGGAGCGACAGCGAGCGCGGGCGGGCATGACAAGCCTCACTCCCCATGGCAAAAGCTTGCCAAAGACCTGTCGAAAGGAAACGCCGTGCTGGAAAAGGCGCAAGGCCCGCAGGCCCACAGCTTCAATGCCTACGACCGGCCCCACTGCGACCTACGCGAATTCATCGCGCGGGCGGAACAAGCAAATGAGATTGTGCGTATCAAGGGCGCCGACTGGAAGCTCGAAATGGGCACGCTGGCCGAGATCGTGAACCACGCCCGGCCGGAGCCGCCGGCAATCCTGTTCGAGGACGTGCCGGGCCATGCCAAGGGCATGCGGCTTCTCTCCGGCGCCACCAATTCGTCGAAGCGGCTCGCGATCGCGCTCGGGCTGCCGGTTCCCGACCATCCGCTCGACGTCGTGCGCGCCTATCGCGACCGCATGAAGAGCCACCGGCCAATCCCGCCCAAGACGGTGGCGAGGGGGCCGGTACTCGAGAACGTCGACCGCGATGGTGACGTCGATGTTTTGAAATTCCCGGTGCCGCTGCTGCACGAGCACGACGGCGGCCGCTACATCGGCACCGACGATCTCGTGATCATGCGCGATCCGGAAGCGAACTGGGTCAACGGCGGGACCTACCGCGCCATGGTGCAGGACAAGAACCACGTCTCGCTCTGGATCTCGCCGGGAAAGCATGGAAGGCAAATTCGCGAGAAATATTTCCGGGCCGGGAAACCGTGCCCGGTCCTGATCTCCTGCGGGCACGATCCGGTGCTGTTTCTTGCCGGCGGCAACGAGCTCAAATTCGGCTTATGCGAATACGACTATGCCGGCGGCCATCGCGGCGAGCCGTACGAGATCGTGCTGAGCGAGTTGCACGGCCTGCCGATGCCGGCCCATGCCGAGATCGTGCTTGAGGGCGAGATGGTGGAAAACGTCAAGGCGAGGGAAGGTCCGTTCGGCGAGTTCACGGGTTATTACGCCTCGAGCCCGAGCGAGCAGCCGCTGATCGAGGTCAAGCGCGTCTACTACCGCAACGATCCCATCCTCGGCATCGCCTCGCCGATGCGCCCGCCGTCCGACTTCTCCTTCAGCAAATGCGTGATGAAGGCCGGCATGATTTGGGACGAGGTCGAGCGCGCGGGGTTATCCGGCGTTGCCGGCGTGTGGGTGCACGAATTCGGCGGTGCACGCATGTTCAACGTCATCGCCATCAAACAGGCCTATCCCGGCCACGCGCGCCAGGCCGCCCTGCTGGCGGCCGGTTGCCAGTCGGCCTCCTATCTCGGGCGCTTCGTGGTGGTCGTCGACGAGGATGTCGATCCGAGCGACCTGTTCGACGTGATGTGGGCCATGTGCACGCGCTGCGACCCCGCGAGCGACATCGAGTTCGTGCGCCGCGCCTGGAGCGGGCCGCTCGATCCCTTGCTCGACAAGTCAAGCTCGACCAATTCCCGCGCCATGATCGATGCCTGTCGGCCGTTCGAACGGCTTGCGGATTTTCCCATGGTTGCCCGCGCCAGCCCCGAGCTGCGAGCGAAGGTCAGGGAAAAATTCGCCGATCTGCTCGGCCGGATCGGATGCGCCTGAACGGCGC
>CBFGVM010000437.1:0-3618 GCA_965652015.1 uncultured Alphaproteobacteria bacterium | reverse complement strand
TGGCCCATGACCCCGTGTGCTTTGCCGCGATGAACCGCGCCATTGCGCGGCCCAATGTGACGCATCTCGCCAAGGACATCCGGCACCCGACCATGGTGGTCGCCGGCCGCTTCGACCAGGTCCGTCCGCCCGCAGCGAGCGAGCAGTTCGCGCGGACAATTTCGAGCGCGCGCTTCGAATTGATCGACGCGGTGCACATGATGCCGGCGCAGGCGCCTGCGGCGCTGCTCGCGCTGCTGCAGGATTTCCTGGGCGGGCAGGCTCAATCGGTAACGCGACAACGCGCCGGCTGAAGGAAAGCGTGCTCATGCAGATCAAGGCCAACGGCATCACCATCAATTACCAAGTGGACGGACCCGACGGCGCGCCCTGGCTGGTCTTGAGCAACTCGTTAGCGACCAACTTGACGATGTGGGAGCCGCAGACGCGCGAGCTTGCGCGCGCGTTGCGCGTGCTGCGCTACGATCAGCGCGGGCACGGCGCGACCGAGGCGCCTGGCGGCCGCTACGCCTTCGACCTGCTGATCGCCGATGCGCTCGCGCTGATGGATGCGCTCACAATCAGAAAAGCGCATTTCGCCGGCCTGTCCATGGGCGGCGCCACCGCGCTCGGTCTGGCGCAGCAACATCCGGATCGGCTCGACCGGGTGATCGTCTGCGATTCGCCATGTCAATCGACCCCGACCAGCAGCCAGCAATGGGAGGAGCGCATCGTGATTGCGCAAAAGCAGGGGATGGAGGCGCTGGTCGAGCCGACGATGACGCGCTGGTTTCCGCCCGAGGTCTTGAAGGCCGATCCGCCGCACCTCGACAAAGTGCGCGAGATGATCCGCACCACTCCGGCGAATGGTTTCATCGGATGCGCGGCGGCGCTCGCCGACCACAACTATGCCGCGGCGGTCGCAACGGTGAAGCGTCCGGTCCTGTTTCTGGTCGGCGCGAAGGATGCCGCGGCGCCGCCCATGCGCAAGCTGCACGAGGCGCTGCCCGGCTCGCGTTACGTCGAGCTTGCCGGCGCCGGGCACATTTCCAACCTCGACCAGCCCGAGGCTTTCACCCGCGCCGTTGCCGATTTTGTGGGCGACAAATGAGGACGCTGCAGCCCCGGCATGCCGCCGCCTCGATTGCAAACCAGCCCGGGAGAGCTATACCTTCGAGCCAAATCGAGCGGACCAGGCGCAGCCGAGCCAGCCGTTGCAAAGCGTTAGGCTTATCGCGCGCAGGCCGCCCCCGGACATCGAGCCAAAGTCGTCGAGGAGAAAACGTCATGACCGCCGCCGCAGCCACCAAGCAGACGCAAGCTCCGCTCTCCAACAAGGCGCGCGAGATGATGGAGGCCATCAACACTGACGCCGCCAAGCATCATGTCTGGATTCGGACCCAGGCGAACGCGCCGGCGCAGCGTCCCTGGTTCAGCGAGACGGGCGGCGAAGGCAGCGGGCAGCTCGCGTCGGGCCGCGTGGCGGTCGCCCAAATGAAGACACTCCCCTACATGTGGCGCTGGAGCGAGTTCAGTCCCTATCTGCATCGCATCTCCGAGATTGCGCGCAAGGCCGAGGTGTCGCCGATCGAGTTCGCGGATCGCCAGAGCATCCTTCTGCTCAATCCCGGATTGAACGGCCGCCTGCAGGTCACCAACACCATCCGCTGCGCGATCTCGATCTACAACCCCGGTGACGTCGCGCCCGTGCATCTGCATTCGCCCAACGCCAGCCGCACCATCTTGTCGAACAAAGGCGGCTACACGGTCGTGGAGGGCGAGCGCTGCATCGCCGAGCGCGGCGATTTGATCCTGACCCCGAACGGCACCTGGCACGACCACGGCAACGACTCGAACGAGCCGGTGATCTGGATCGACATGCTCGACTGGCCGCTGATGGAGTTCCTCGACGCCGCCTGGGTCGATCACGACATGCCGGGCACGCAAGGCAATGCCAAAGTCCAGCCTGTGACCAAGGGTGACGGCCGCTCGCGCCGGCTCTACGGCCACGGCGGCATAAAGCCGGCTTTCGTCGATCACCAGATCGGCGTCGGCCGCAGTCCCGCGCCGCTCCTCCACTACCGCGGCGCCGAGGTGCTTGAGACCTTGCACGGGCTGCGCAAGGAGAAGGGCGATGCGTACGAGGGCATCAAGATCGATTTCGTCAACCCGGTGACCGGCGAGCCCGTGTTCAAGACCTTGAACTATTCGGCGCAGCTGTTGCGGCCGGGCGAGGAGACTGAGCTCAAGCGCGAGACCGCCGGCACGTTCTACGTCGTCATCGAAGGCTCGGGCGCGACCGAGGTCGGCGGCAAGCGCTTAGAGTGGACGAACAACGACATCTTCGTGGTGCCGAATTTCCTGTGGCGGCGTCACATCAACACCGGGAAGAGCGACGCCGTCATCTATTCGGTGTCAGATGCGGCGCTCATGCGCAACATCGGCCAGTACTACGCGCAGGGCCGCGCGAAGGACGGCAAGGTTACCGAGCTGGTGAACTGAGTCAGCGGCTTGGCACAAGCTTGCGGCCGGAGCGCGCGGCGCTTCGGCCGTTTTGTTTGCGCGCGGTGCAAGCTCCACCTCCCCCGCTTGCGGGGGAGCATAGGCGGCCTTCGGCCGCCGTAATTAGCGCTAAGGACGCCGATGCGACGCATCGGCTACGGAGCGAAGCGAGCCGGGAGGGGGCATGCACATTGGAATTTGCGCGCGCCTTTCCCCCTCCCCAACCCTCCCCCGCAAGCGGGAGAGGGAGCGCACCGAGTGCGCCGTGCGGTCATCGCCACTCAAGTCTCGTCCACCACCATATTTCGCAGCACGCCGATCTGCGGTGACGCGACTTCCACCATATCGCCGGGCTTGAGCCACACCGCCGGATTGCGGTGCACGCCGGCGCCGGTCGGCGTTCCAGTCCAGATCAAGTCGCCGGGTTTGAGCGTCGCAAAGGTGCTGATGTAGTTAATCAGCCAGGCGAAGCCCCAGGTCAGGCGGTCGGTCGAGTCCTCCTGTCGCAATTCTCCGTTCACGCGCGTCGTCAGATGCAACGGCTTTGCAGGGTCAAGCTCGTCGGTCGTGACAATCCAAGGACCGAGGCTCCCGGACTTGTCGAAATTCTTGCCTTGGGTGACGTTCAAGCTGCCGTGGCGCAGCCAGTCGCGCACGCTGCCTTCGTTGCCGAGCGTGACGCCGCCGATCCAGGACAATGCGCTTTCGCGCGGGACATGTCGGCCTTCCCTGCCGATCACCAGTACGATCTCGCCCTCGTAATCGAACTTGTCCGACACCTTCGGCCGCACGATCGGCTGCTCGGTGCCGACGAGCGAAGTCGCGAAGCGGCAGAACAGGTTGGGATATTTCGGCGCCTCCCGGCCATCTTTGTACTCGGCGCTGCGGTCGGGGTAGTTGATGCCGACGCAGATGTTCTTTTCGGGCGCGGGGATCGGCGGCAGCATCTCCACGTCCTTGACCGGGTAATCCGGCCGACCCGTCGCCGCTGCGCGCGCTTGCGCGAGCGCCTGCGCGCGAAAGACGTCGAGCAGCGTCGGGTATTGGGTGAGCTTGCGTCCGAGATCGATGATGCCGCTTTCGGTCACCGCGCCGTAGCTGGTGCGGCCGTCCGCTTTGAAGCTTGCAAGTTTCATG
>CBFGVM010000436.1:0-3618 GCA_965652015.1 uncultured Alphaproteobacteria bacterium | reverse complement strand
TTCGTGCTCAAGGAATTTCCGGTGCTGGGCGAAGGCTCGATCCAGGCGGCGCAGGTGGCTGCGGCAGTGCGCATGCAAGACAAGAGCGGCAAGAAATATCTCGAATTCCACCAGAAGCTGTTCGGCGGACGCGGCCAGGCGGACCTTGCGCGTGCGCTCGCAGCCGCGAAGGACGTCGGACTCGACATGGCACGCCTGGAGAAGGACATGGCCAGCGACGAGGTCAAAGCCACTCTTGAGGAGAGCTTCAAGCTGGCCGAGGCGCTCGGCCTCAACGGCACGCCGAGCTATGTGGTTGGCGCCGAGGTCGTCGTCGGCGCGGTCGGTGTCAAGACGCTCAAGGAAAAGGTTAATGCCGCACGCTGCGGCAAGCCCACCTGCTGAGCCTCGGCGCTGTGCTGCACATGGACGGAAGATAAGGCGCGTCCCCACGGCACGTCTTCGTGACGCAGGCTGCGGCGGCGGAGCGACCGGCCGCCTTGCTCTCGCGCCTCGGCTTCCCCTTTGCGCGCAAGCTCCCTATAAAGCGGGCTGCTTCCTTGCTCACGGCGCCGACCACCCATGGCGAAAACCGTCTATGTCCTCAACGGCCCCAATCTCAATCTGCTCGGAACGCGCGAGCCAAAAACCTATGGCCGCGCGACGCTGCGCGAAGTGGAGAAGCTTTGCCGCGAGGCCGCCCGGCGCCACAAGCTGGAAGTCGAATGTCGGCAGTCAAACCATGAGGGCGAAATCGTGGACCTCATCCACGAGGCCGCCGCCAAGAAGGCCGCGGGGATCGTCATCAATGCGGGCGGTTATACCCACACGTCGGTCGCCATCCGCGATGCGATCGCTGCTGTCGCGTTGCCCGTGATCGAGGTCCATATCAGCAATATTTTCGGGCGCGAGAGTTTTCGCCATCATTCCCACATCGCTGCGGTGGCCAAGGCCAGCTTGTGCGGCTTCGGCGTTACCGGCTACGCGCTCGCCATCGACGGGTTGGCCGCCCTGATCGGCGTGCGCCGCAAGAGCTGAGCTCATGACCGGCGAGCGCAAGAACAAGAACAAAGAGAAGCTCGCGATCGATGCCGACATCGTGCGCGAGCTTGCCCGCCTGCTCGACGAGACCGGCCTCAACGAGATCGAGTTCGAGCGCGATGGCGAACGCGTGCGCGTGGCCCGCCAAACGCAGGGGGGCGGGTCGTCTCGAGCGGCTGTCGCGGCCGCTGACGTGACTCTGCCTGTCCGCGAGCCCGTACCGCTCGATCCCGCGAAGCATCCGGGCGTGGTCACCTCCCCGATGGTGGGCACCGCTTACGTCGGACCCGAGCCGGGCGCACGACCCTTCGTCGAAGTCGGCAGCCGGGTGCTGGCCGGCGACACGCTCCTCATCGTCGAAGCCATGAAGACCATGAACCAGATTCCCTCGCCGCGCGCGGGGACGGTGGTCCAGATTCTGATCGAGGACGGCCAGCCAGTGGAATTCGGCGAACCGTTGATGATCATCGAATGAGTCTAGGCGGTCGCTGCGTTAAGATGCCGGCATGTTCGACAAGATCCTGATCGCAAACCGCGGTGAAATCGCATTGCGTGTTCTGCGCGCATGCAAGGAGCTGGGCATACCGTCGGTCGCCGTGCATTCCACCGCGGACGAGGATGCGATGCATGTGCGACTTGCCGATGAGAGCGTCTGCATCGGCCCGCCCGCCGCGCGCGAGAGCTACCTCAACATCCCGGCGTTACTTTCCGCCTGCGAGATCACGGGCGCCGATGCGGTGCATCCGGGCTACGGTTTTCTCTCGGAGAACGCGCGTTTTGCCGAAATCCTCGCCGAGCACGACATTCATTTCATCGGTCCGAAGCCCGCCCATATTCGCCTGATGGGCGACAAGATCGAAGCCAGACGCACGGCCGAGCGACTCGGCATGCCGGTGGTCCCGGGATCCAATGGCGGACTGTCCTCCGACCAGGAGGCGATATCACTCGCGCACGCGTTCGGTTTTCCGGTTCTGCTCAAGGCCGCGGCTGGCGGCGGCGGTCGCGGCATGAAGGTGGTGCGAGGACCGCAGGAGCTTCCCACAGCGCTTGCCACCGCGCGCGCGGAGGCCAAAGCCGCGTTCGGCGACGACGCGCTCTATCTCGAGAAGTATCTCGAGCGGCCCCGTCACGTCGAAATCCAGGTGCTAGGCGACGGCCACGGCCGCGCCATTCATCTGGGCGAGCGCGACTGCTCGCTGCAGCGTCGCTACCAGAAGGTCTGGGAGGAAGGACGCTGCCCCGCACTCAACGAGACCGCCCGCAACACCATCGGGGAGACGGTCGCCGAAGCGATGCGCAAGCTCGAATATCTCGGCGTCGGCACGGTCGAGTTCCTCTACGATGACGGCAAATTTTATTTCATCGAGATGAACACCCGCATTCAGGTCGAGCATCCAGTGACCGAGATGATCACCGATATCGACCTTGTGCTCGAACAAATCCGCGTCGCCGCCGGAGGTGGGCTGGACTGGTCCCAAGGCGACGTGAAATTCAACGGGCACTCCATCGAGTGCCGCATCAATGCGGAAAACCCGGTCTCGTTCCGTCCGTCGCCTGGCAAGATAGTGCATTATCACCCGCCCGGAGGGCTCGGAGTCCGCGTCGATTCCGCCGTCTATCACGGCTACTCGATTCCACCCTATTACGATTCACTGGTGGGCAAGCTCATCGTGCACGGCAAGACGCGCGGCGAATGTTTGATGCGTCTCAAGCGCGCGCTCGACGAGTTCGTCATCGATGGCATCGAGACGACGCTGCCGCTGTTCCGCGCGCTCGTGCGCGAAAAGGACGTCATCGACGGCGACTACCACATCCACTGGCTCGAAGAGTTCTTGGCCCGCGGCGGGATGGACGGCTAGAAGCGGCGACAGCCGCGGCGGTCACACATACGCGGCAAATTCGATTGGCCCGCGAGCCTCTCCCGTGGCACGCTAACAGGCCTTATCTTCTGAAGATCATCGCGCCTGACGAACAATCGCATGGCCAACCGCGAAACTGCTTTCATCGAAATCACGCCGGAGGTCCTGCTCAAGGCCTATGCCTGCGGCATCTTTCCGATGGCGGAAAGCGCGGACGATCCGGCGCTCTACTGGATCGAGCCGGAGAAGCGCGGCGTCATTCCGCTCGATCGCTTCCATATGCCGGATCGGCTCGCCCGCACGGTGCGCTCCAACCGTTTCACCGTCACCGTCGACCGCGACTTCGACAGCGTGCTCGAGGGTTGCGCCGAGCCCCGCCCCGGCCGCCCGCGCACATGGATCAATACCCGTATCCGCGTGCTTTATCGCAAGCTCTACGAGCGGCGCCACTGCCACAGCATCGAGGTCTACGAGGGCGAAAATCTCGTCGGCGGTCTTTACGGCGTCACGCTCGGCCGCGCGTTCTTCGGCGAAAGCATGTTCCATCGCGCGCGCGATGCATCAAAAGTGGCGCTAGTGCACCTCGTCGCCCGCCTCAAGGCCGGCGGATTCAAGCTGCTCGACACGCAATTCGTGACCGATCACCTGCGGACCTTCGGCGCGATCGAGGTGCCGCGGCGCCAATATCACAAACTGCTCGAAGGGGCACTTACGGGCGAAGGCGATTTCGCCGCGCTCG
>CBFGVM010000435.1:0-3623 GCA_965652015.1 uncultured Alphaproteobacteria bacterium | reverse complement strand
TGTCGTCGATCAGCACGGTGCAGGCGCCGCACACGCCGTGCTCGCATCCGAGATGGGTTCCCGTCAGGCGGCAATGCTCGCGCAGGAAATCGGCCAGATGGGTGCGCGGCTCGACCAGTGCCTCGACCGTCCGCCCGTTCACGCGCAGTGCGATCGGCATCACGGCGCGAACACCCGCATCAACGCGCGCGTCACCGCCGCTGACGCCATGGCGCGCTCGACCGCATCGAGATCGCCAATCGCTTGCGTGAGCGCCTGGGCTACGGCTTCCGTCGCGGCGGCGCGCTGTCCGTGTTTTGCCACCTCCTGCGCCAATGACGTGAGCGGCCGGGGGACGCCGCGCAGTGAACCGACGAAGATGCGCGCGACGCCGGACTCCGGATCGAACACAGCGGCGGCGCTCGCTTCGGCGAACTCGCCCGTCTTGCGGCAAAATTTGTAGAAGCCGTACCGTCCCCCGCGCGACAGCTTGGGGACATCGATTGTTTCGATAATTTCGTTTGCCGCGAGCATCGTAGTGAAGGCGCCTTCGATGAAGCGCTCCACCGGTATGCTGCGTGGGGTCGGACCGCGGATATTGACGGACGCACCGAGCGCGGCAAGGGCGACCGGCCAATCCGCCGCCGGGTCCGCGTGAGCGAGGCTGCCGCCGATGGTGCCGCGATTGCGGACCGAACGATAGGCGATGGCCGCCGCCACCTCGCACAGCATCTCGCCACCGGGAAGCCGCAGATCCTCCAGACGGGCGTGGGTCACGCCGGCGCCGATGCGCCAAGTGCGACCCATGTCTTCCAATCGTTGCAGCGCCTCGAGCCGCGAGACGTCGACCAGGAGCGCAGGTCGCACGAGGCGCAAATTCAACATCGGTCCGAGCGATTGTCCGCCCGCCAAAAGCTTGGCGCCGTCCGTGTTCGCCAGGGCGGCCAATGCCTCGGCTACATGACCGGCACGGAGATAGTCGAAGCGGGCAGCCTTCATGCGGTTTGCGCTCGTGGCTCACTCGACGGCTTGGCGCGGTAGATCGCTTCGAGCAGCCGGCGCGGGGTCAGCGGTGTCTCGGCGAGTTCCACGCCCAGCGGTCGCAACGCGTCGTTGACTGCGTTGAAGATCACTGCCGGCGGAGCAATCGCGCCGCCTTCTCCCATGCCCTTGATGCCGAACTCGGTGTATGGCGAGGGCGTTTCCATATGGTAGATGCGGATCGCGGGAATCTCGGTGGGTCCCGGCAGCAGATAGTCGGCAAATGTCGAGGCAAGCGGCTGTCCATTCGGGTCGAATGGGCTCTCCTCATAGAGTGCCGTGCCGATGCCCTGGGCCACTCCTCCGAGCGTTTGCCCTTCGACCACCATCGGATTGACCAGCGTGCCGCAATCCTCGACGATGACGTAATCGAGGATCTCGACCGCGCCGATCTTCGTGTCGACGGCTACGGCCGCCGCGTGCGAGGCATAGCTGAACGCACCCGTATCGCGTTTGGGGCGAAAGCCGACCGTGGCTTCCAGGCCGCCGAGGTCAACGTCCGGCGGCAGTTCCTGTGGTCGCAAATACCAGGCTTCGGCGACCTCGCGCAGCGAGACCGATTTTCGCGGCCCGATGATTTCCCCGTTCTCATATTTCATCGTGCCGACTGCAGCCTGCATCATATGCGCACCGATCGCGAGGAAGCGCGGGATGAGCGCCTTGCACGCATTGGCGACCGCGCCTCCCGCCATGACGATGCTGCGCGAGGCATAAGTGCCGGTGGAGTACGGCGTGGTGCCGGTGTCGCCGAGCACGACTCGGATGTTGCCGATGTCGATGCCTGTAAGCTCGTGCGCGATCTGCGCGAGCGTCGTCTCCATGCCCTGGCCATGCGAGTGGACGCCGGCACGGACTTCGAGCCCGCCGTCAGGGGTCACCCGCACCGTCGCCTGGTCGTAGCCGGGAATGATGGGCAAGCCCCAGCCTGAGAACACGCTGGTGCCATGCGCGCTCTGCTCGCAATAGGAGGCGAAACCGATGCCGATGAGACGGCCGTCGGGCTCTCCGCGACCCTGCCGCTCGCGCCATGCCTTGAGGTCGATCTTATCGCGCGCGAGGGTGAGCGCCTTGCGATAGTCGCCGCTGTCGTAGTGTTTGCGCGCCACGTTGTCATAGGGCATGGCGGCGGCCGGGACGAGGTTGTCGTGGCGGACCTCCCACGGTTCGCGGCCGACCGCACGCGCGATCGCGTCGATCACCAACTCCATGGCGAAACAGACGCCGGTGCGGGCCACGCCGCGATAGGGCAGAAAGCCGGGCTTGTTTGTTGCCACGCAATGAGTCCGGCAGCGGTAGCCGCGGAAATCGTAAGGCCCCGGCAAGTTGCCCGTCGCTTGTCCCGGTTCCAAGGCCACGGTGAACGGCCAAGCGGAATACGCGCCGCCGTCAATGGTCACTTCCGCATCGAGCGCCAACAACCTGCCGCGTTCGTCCGCGTGGGCGGTGAGCCGATATTGATGTTGTCGCGAGTTGGCGCCAACCACCAGATGCTCGCGGCGATCCTCGACGTAGCGGAACGGTCGCCTGAATTTCAGCGCCAGCCAGGCCACGCAGAGCTCTTCCGGCTGCAGGATACATTTGTAGCCGAAGCCGCCGCCGACATCGGGCGAGATCACCCGCACTCGGCCTTGGTCGAGACCGAGAAACTGTGCCAAGCCGACCCGGATGATGTGTGGCACTTGGGTCGAGGCATAGACGATGAGCTGGTCGCTGCGATCATCCCAGTGGGCGAGCACGGCTTTGCCTTCCATCGGCACCATCGCCTGGCGCGCAAGCGCGATCTCGCGCTGGATCACGACCGGTGCGCCCTTGGCCTTTGCCTCGAAACCGCTCTCGTAATTGAGCGTGAGAAAGACATTGTCGCCCCATTGCTCATGGACGCGCACCGTCGGTTCCGTCCGCGCCGCCTGCGCATCGACGAGGACCGGCAGCTCGTCGAATTCAACCTCGATCTGTTCGCTGAGATCCTCGGCCTCGGCCCGGGTCGGCGCGACGCACATCGCGATCGCTTCGCCGACGAAGCGCACCTTCTCATGCGCCAGCGGGTGCCACTCGGATAATTTGTAGCCGGGCACGGTCGCCGGGGCGATCATCGCTGCGGCATCGCTGAGATCAGCGCGGATAAAGATCTGGTCTTCGACGCCAGGCGGTTTGACGATGCGGCGGATGCGGCCATGCGCGATGGGACTGCGCAGGAAGGCAACCTCGCTCTGTCCGGGAAGCATCATATCGGACACGAAGTTGCCGCGACCGTGCAGATGGCGGGCATCCTCCTTGCGTTGGAGCCGGGCTCCGATCCCTTGCGTCATGCTTGATCTCGAAGGCGGCGCCGCCCGTATGGGTCGTCAGGGCGGCGGCAGAATTGGTCCGCTATCGCGGCTGTGCGGACATGGTGAAGCGATAGTTGTCGAGCGTGTTCTCGGCGATCCGGAACCACAGATTGGAATCCGCCAGAAACTTTTGCCACGGCTCGTAAATCTGCTTGAAGTCCGGGTTTTTGGCGGCGAGCTCGTCATAAGTCTCGAACGCTGCTTTGTAGCACGCGTCTAGGACCGGCCGCGGAAATTGCCGCAGCTGCACGCCGGCTGCCGCGAGCCGGCGCA
>CBFGVM010000434.1:0-3623 GCA_965652015.1 uncultured Alphaproteobacteria bacterium | reverse complement strand
ACTGTCGCGGCGCAGAACACCATCGTATCGCTGGCGATGCTGGCCGCCGCCGCTGCAATCGTTTATTGGCTGCTTGCCGGGTTTGCGAGCGGCAAGGACGCGCGTTAGGGGGATTTTGCCATCGGTTGGCGAGCAGGTACGTCGTCAGGCCGCTTCCCCGCTGAAATCCGGCACCGCGTCGTGCAGTACTCCGAAGATCACCGAGCGATCCTCGCGCGCGAGCCCTTGCTCAAGCGCCGCGAGCCAGCCACGCATCGCTTCAAGCGATGGACTGACCGGCTTGGCGGCGACGATGCCTTCGATCCCGATCGGCGCGGTCGGCTCCTCGCGGGCGAACAGAATTTCTTGCAGGCGTTCGCCCGGCCTGACGCCGGTGAAGGCGATGTCGATGTCGCGGCCGGGCTCGAGGCCGGAGAGCCGGATCAACCGCTCGGCAAGATCGACGATTTTCACCGGCTGACCCATGTTGAGCACGTAGACGGCCACATCCCTCTGCGCCTGTTCGAGGGCGTGGCTCGCCGCCGTGATCACGAGGTCGCACGCCTCGCGGATGGTCATGAAGTACCGCACCATCTCCGGATGGGTGACGGTGAGCGGGCCACCCGCTTCGATCTGCGCCTTGAATTTCGGTACCACCGAGCCGTTCGAAGCAAGCACGTTGCCAAACCGCACCGCGATTAATCGCATCGCTCGCTCGTGTCCGGTGCCGCGCCGGGCGAAATCGTGGTCGAGAGCTTGGCAATACATTTCGGCAAAGCGCTTCGAGGCGCCGAGCACGGATACCGGCTCGATCGCCTTGTCGGTCGAGACCATCACCATGGCGGCGGCTCCCGCGCTCGCGGCGGCATCGGCAACATTGACCGAGCCGAAGACGTTGGTCTTGACCCCCTCCTCCCAATCCTGCTCCAGCAGCGGCACATGCTTGAGCGCTGCCGCATGGAACACGATGTCTGGCCGAAACGCGCTCATCAGACGGAAGATGCGGGCGCGGTCGCGCACGTCGGCCAGACGACCTTCGATTTTCGCTCTTGATTGTTTGACTGCGAGCGCCTCCAGCACGGCATGCAGAGCGGGCTCCGAATTCTCGATCACGAGAACGCGCCCCGCGCCAAAGGTCACGATGCGGTCGCAAATTTCGGCGCCGATCGATCCGCCGCCGCCCGTCACGATGATGGATTTGTTCCGCACGAAGCCTTCAAGGCGACGGTAATCGATCCTCACCTTCGGTCGCAGCAGCAAGTCCTCGACATTGACCGGCGCAAGCCGCAGGGCGTCGCCGCCGTCGTCGAGCGAGGGTAGTCGGCTGGTGGTCAGCCCCAAGCGTCTGGCCCGCATCAGGATCGCTTCCGGTTTTTCTTCCGGCGCCAGCGCGCTTGGCGTGAGGACGAGGCGTGTCACGTTCGTGCCGCGGTTGCTGAACTCGGCAACGACGCTTTCGAGATCGTCCGGACCGCCGACCACAGAAATCCCGCGTATGGCTTGCCCGCGATCGGCCGGCGACGGCGATAGTATGCCCACGGGGTGGATCTTCGTCACCGCTCCACTTTCGATCGCGCGCAGCAGCACATCCACATCGGCACTGCGACCAACGACGAGGATCGGCGTGGAATCGCCCGCTTTGGCATGCTGAAGCGTGCGAGTGTAGCGAAAATAGCGGTACGCGATGCGGGGGCCGGAGAGAAACGCGATCTGCAGCAGCCAATACAGGAGAATCGTGATCTTGCCGAAGAAGAACGCGCCATAGACGTTTGGCGCCACGAGCACGTAGTCGAGCACCAACAGGGTCACCGCCAGCACAGTCGCGGCGCGCACGATGTTGAAGAGATCAGGCAGCGAGGTAAATCGCCACTTCGCCTTGTAAAGCCCGGAGAAGCCGTAGATGAATCCGGAGTAGACGAGGAAGGCAGGCAGCAAGACCACCAGGAGCCGCCATCGCTCCGCTAGTCCACCCTCCTCGAATCGAATGAAAAAGCTCGCGACCACCGCCGCCGCCGTGGCGAGGAGATCGTGCATCAGAATAAGCCACATCCGTGGGGTGAAGGTCGGAAGCCGGATCATCATCTCATATTGCGCTCCGTGCAGCGCTCAACCCCATCCATACTGGCCTTTGGGCGCACGCGCTACCTCACGCAGCCGACGCCCCAGCAGCTTCGACCCATCAATCGCCGTATTTTGGAACCATATCGTTAATCGGGGGCGCGGGGGCCCCTACCGCGAAATGAAGGCTTTTCGCCCGTTTCGGGCGCACTCTGCGCGGGACCCGCAGAAAGTTTCGACGAAATGGCCGCGCGTGTAGAGCAACTGGATCAACGGTCTGTGCGCGCATGCGTGCTGGCCCTTGGACTGGCCTTGGGCGGCTGCTCGGCGAGCGAGGTGATGCAGAATTGGATGCCTGCCACGGCCGCCGGCACCGTGACCACCCCCGCCGACCTGCCGCTGCCCAACCATCGCCGCATCGTCGGCGACAACATCAGGACGATTTTGCCGAAGATAGACACCCTCGGTGCCTTGGAAATTTCCGGCGCGCGACCAGTTGATCACCTCAAAGGGCCTGCCTGGCTCACATGTCTCAAGATCACTGCAGACGGAAAACCGCAGCACTATGCCTTGTTCATTCAGGGCGACAAAATCATCGACTCGCGCGTCGGCGTGGTCATCGATCAGTGCTACAAGGAAACATTTGAGGCTTTCCAGTTGCCGCCGCCTCCCGCGCCCAAAAAGGTTGGGCCCTGACTGATCCGTCGTGCCAGCGTCGATCCCTAGATCTTGCGGCCAACGGCGCACCAAAATGGCTCGGCATCGTGAAAGCGTATCTCGCGCAACCCGGCATTTTCCATCAATGCCTTGATCTGTGCTTGGGTCATGCGATGCTCGATGCGTGTGCCGAAGCGGTCGAGCGCGTCGGTACGCATGGCATAGTAGCTGCGCCAGCGATATGCACCGAGCGGCCAATGGGCGACATTGCCGCCAAGCCGCTCACAGAGATGTGCACTCCGCGCCAAGGGCCAATACACGCAGGCAGCGAGAAGTTCGGCAACTACCGATTTGACGCGGAACGGTGCCCGCGACAGCGCCTGGCGCAAAAGGTCGCTTGCTCGCCAGAGCGTACGAAACCACGCCGGCCGGTTGTCAAAAGCGTAATAGATGTACACGAGCACCGGTGCTCCGCGCTTGAGTTTCCTCACGCACGCGGCAAGGCCAGCCGCAGGGTCGGGCAGATGATGCAGGACGCCAAGGCTGTAACCGAAATCCATGCTGTGGTCGTCCAAAGGCATTGCTTCGAGCGGGGTCGCGTGGAACTCTACGTTGGTCAGGCTGCCGAGCCTTTTTTGCGCGACGGCCAATGCGTCGGCGCTTGCATCGATGCAGTAGAGCCGGGCAACGCGCGGGGCGACAAGCGCAGCCCAGCGTCCACTCCCGCAACCGGCATCAAAGCCTACCGGTTCGCGTGGCAGACTGTCCCAGGGGAAGATCGCGAAATACTCCTCGAACGTCCGCCGCACCTCTGCACTGGAAGCGCGGCTTTGATCGAAACGCTGCCATTCCCGGCCGAAATCGTCGACGGTGGCGCGATCGAGGTTGGGAGGACTGCTCTTCATCGCTGCTCGTTGTGCGAGGGTTGC
>CBFGVM010000433.1:0-3653 GCA_965652015.1 uncultured Alphaproteobacteria bacterium | reverse complement strand
GCGCTCCTTGCCGCCCTTCATCTTGGGGCGTTCGGCATATTGCTTTGGTCGGAGGCCGAGCCCGCGGCCCGCGCCGCTTTCGTCCTCACCTGGGGCTTGCTGAACTTTTTCTGGCTCATCCTGCTGCGGCGTCCGCTGCCGTCAGCGGCGCTCTCGCTGGCCGTGATCCTCATCCTGGTCGTGCTGTCGCAGTTCAAGCACAGCGTGCTCATGATGACGGCGACCTTCGTCGATCTGATGGTCATCGACTTCGCCACCTTCCTGTTCTTCATCACGGTCAATCCCGGCCTGGTCTTGAAACTCGCATTGGCCGTCGCGCTGTCGATCCCGCTATGGGTCGTTCTATGGCGCACGGATCCGTTCCGAATACGCCGCAGCCGTGCCTTGCTCGGTTGCCTGCTCTGCCTTGCCGCGCTCGCCACGCTCTCGTTGCGGGTCCCCACCGACCGCGAGGACGAGTTTTATCCGCATCAATACGTCTCCAAATTCGCGCGCTCGGCCGCCGTTGCTGCCGTCGATCTCACCAACGGGGGTGTGTTGGAGGCGGATGGCGCGGTTGCGGACCGCTTGAGCCTCGGCACCGGCGCAGCCTGTGAGCCCGCCCGCAAGCTGCCGCACATCGTCATGGTGTTCGACGAGTCGAGCTTCGACATCACCATGATGCCGGGAGTAAAGGTTCCGCCGGACTATCGCGACCGGTTCCGCTCCTCCGACGGCAAGATCCGCGAATTCGTGGTGGAGGGGGCGGGCGGCCCGAGCTGGTACACGGAGTACAACGTGCTCACCGGGCTGTCGGCGCGCTCCTACGGCCGCTTCGCCGAGTCGGTCACCCGCTTGGCCGCCGGGCGCGTCAAGCGCGGCCTGCCACATGTCCTGCGCACGTGCGGCTACAGCACCTACAGCCTGTACTCCTGGTTCGGGGCATTCGTCGGTGCGCGCGGCTTTCAGACATCCGCCGGCATCGAGCATTTCCTCGACGCGAAGCAGCTGCATACCGGGCCGGCCGATACCGATACCTTTTACTATGACCATGCCGCGCGAGTGATCGCCCAAGATCCAGCTCACGGTCCGCTGTTCGTCTTCGTCTACCTTGCCATGAACCACTTTCCCTGGGACTTCCGCTACCGTCCCGATCTCCTGCCCGATTGGGTCAATCCAGGAAACCCGTTCGAGATCGACGAATATCTTCGCCGCCAGGAGCTGAGCGCACACGACTACGCGCAATTCAAAGCGCGTCTCGCGCGCGAATTTCCCGACCAGCAGTTCCTGCTGGTGCGCTTCGGCGATCACCAGCCGCTGTTTGCCAAGCGGTTCTTGGACCCGACGCTCGACCAGGCCGAAGTGGCCGCGCGAATCCTGCGTCGCGATCCTCGCTATTTCACCACCTACTACGCGGTCGAGGGCATCAATTTCGAGCCGGTCGATCTGTCCTCTGCGCTCGATACGCTCGACGCGCCCTATCTTCCGCTCGTGGTGCTGGAGGCGGCGGGGGTGCCGCTCGATCCCACCTTCGTGGAGCAGAAGAAAATCCTCGGCCGTTGCCGCGGCGTGTTCTACCTCTGCGCCGAGGGGGCGGAGGCACGGCGTTTCAATCGGCTGCTGATCGATGCGGGGTTGATCGCGGGACTCTGAAGCGGCGGACAAGCTCCGCAATGAACGAATATTAATCGGGGCACTGCCGCGCGCCGGTCTTTGACCTTGAAATGACAAAATTAATACCGTTTTATGACGGCGGTCCGTGTGCCGGGCGCAAAGTCGGTCATTGCCGGGCACGGGCCGCCCGCCATGCGTCCCTCCATTGCATCTCTGACCAGCCATTGGGCCGCCGCGGAGAGCCCGCGCGCCAAGCTGGGGATTGCGCTGCTGGCGGCCCTGCACTTGGCGGCACTCGGCCTCCTCGTCTGGAGCGAAATCGGCCTCGTACCCAAGCTCGTGTTCTGCTTCACGTGGGGCCTGCTCAACTTCTTCTGGCTTGCCGTGCTGCGCCGTCCGGTCGTGTCGGCGGCGCTGTCGCTTGCGATCATCGTCGTGCTCATCCTGCTCTCGCGGCTCAAATACGAGATCATCTGGATGACGGCGAATTTCCTCGACGTAATGATCATCAACACCGACACGATCAGCTTTCTGTTGGCGATCAAGCCCGAGCTTTATGGCAAGGTCCTCGTCGCGTTCGCCCTCGTGCTTCCGGCCCTGGCGTTCATCTGGTGGACCGATAGGTTCCGCGTACGATTGCGCACTGCGGTCGCAGGATTCATGGGATGCGCCGCCGTCCTCGTCGGCGTCTCGCTCGCCTTTCCCCAAGAGGAATGGGACACGTTCGTGGGCGAGGGCTATGTGTCGAAATTCGCACGCTCCGGCGTCACCGCCGTGTCCGAGTTCGCGACGCGCGGATATATGGAATCCGATGCCGCCATCACCGATCGGC
The DNA here is from genome assembly GCA_965652015.1 of uncultured Alphaproteobacteria bacterium. Taxonomy (GTDB): domain Bacteria; phylum Pseudomonadota; class Alphaproteobacteria; order Rhizobiales; family Xanthobacteraceae; genus VAZQ01. Next base: position 1,228 of record CBFGVM010000433.1, on the reverse strand, counting down.
TGCGCATGCTGCCGAACGAGGTGTGCGTACCGGAGGGAAAGCCGCCGCACATCATTCTGGTGCACGACGAATCGAATTTCGACATCCGGGTCTTGCCCGGGGTGAAGGTCGCCGAGGATTACGGCGATCACTTCCTCTCCTTTGACGGCAAGCGCCGCCACTTCATCAGCGAAGGCGCGGGCGGTCCGAGCTGGTATGCCGAGTACAACGTGCTCGCGGGCCTCTCGGCGCGCTCCTTCGGGCGCTTCGCCTATTATGTGACGCAGATCGCCGCCGGCCGGGTCGAGCGCGGGTTGCCTACGGCGCTGCGCCGCTGCGGCTATCGGACCTTCTCGATCTACCCGGCACTCGGCGCCTTCATGAGCGCGAGAAATTTCCAGACCACGACCGGAATGCAAAAATTTCTCGATCAGGGTGAGCTCGGCACCAACCGCATCGAGCCTGACCGGTTCTACTATGACGTGGCGTTGCGCATGATCGAGCGCGAGCGCGACAAGGGGCCCATGTTTCTCTTCGTCTACCTCGCCGCGAACCATTACCCCTGGAACTACCGCTGGCGGCCCGAGCTGATGCCGCAATGGAAAGAGCCGGGAAACGCGCCCGAGGTCGACGAGTATTTGCGGCGCCAGAGCATGAGCTTCGGCGCCTATGCCGAGTTGCTGGATCGGCTTGGCCGGCAATTTCCCGGTGAATCATTTCTGCTGGTGCGCTACGGAGACCATCAGCCGGATTTCGCGTCGTTCATGCTCGACCCCGCGCTCGATGAGAACGGGATCAACCGGCGGCTGATGCTGTACGATCCGCGCTATTACACGACCTACTACGCGATCGACGCGATCAATTTCAAACCCGCCAATCTCTCCTCTGCGCTCGACACGATCGATGGTCCCTATCTTCCGCTCGTCGTGCAGGAGGCGGCCGGCCTGCCGCTCGATCCCTCCTTCGCCGAGCAGAAACGAATTCTGGAGCGCTGCAAAGGGCTGTTCTACGCCTGCGCCGGTGGCGCCGAGGCGCGCCGTTTCAATCGGCTGCTCATCGACGCCGGTTTGATCAAGGGACTTTGAGCGGCGTCGCAGAGCGCGTTCGTGGGAAAATGGCATCAGTAGGAGCGACGAACTCGGTCTGCTCCCTCCCCCCTTGCGGGGGAGGGGTGGGGAGGGGGGTGGTCGCAGACTCATGCGTCCGTCGTGGAGCCCCGTGTACAGGCGGCCCTGGGCATCGAAGGCGG
>CBFGVM010000432.1:0-3658 GCA_965652015.1 uncultured Alphaproteobacteria bacterium | reverse complement strand
GAAGACCAGGGCGATGGTGCGCGTGAACGGTGATCCCGATCTGGCGCGGCAGACGCTGCTCGATCACCTCACGAGGATCGATCCGAACATGGGCATGATCGTGACGATGCGGACCGTGGCGAGAATGGAAAGGTTCTTCCTGAACATCGGGTTCTGGGTCGCGCTCATTCTCGGATCGCTCGCCTTGTTGTTCACGGTGTCGGGGCTGTTCAGCGTGCTGTCGTACCTCGTGGAGCAGCGCACCAGGGAGATTGGCGTGCGAATGGCACTGGGCGCCTCGTCGCAGCAGGTCACGCGGTTGATAGAGCGCTACGGCAAGACCCTGAAGGACGCCGGGATCACGCCGCAATAGCACAGTTGAACGGCGGCGCGCATCCTTGGGTTCCGACGTGGCCGTTGCAGTGCCCAATATCGCGCGAGCCATGATCGGCTGAGGGGGCGCGCGCGGGCCTGATTGGCTCTCGCCAGTGGGCAGTGACCCACACTGGCCACGCCCGCCTCAGCGCTCTTCGCTTGGCCGTGCTCCCGCAAGGGGAGTAGCATCTACGTTCGCCATAACCGCTACCCCGGGAGGATTCCATGACGCACTTGCACAGCGGCAACGCGTCTTGCTTTTGCACGGCCTGCAATTCAAAGCTGTCGCGTCGCCAATTTCTCTGCACGACCGCGGCAACCACTGCCGCCGCGGCGGTGATCGGTGCGACCGGCGACGCCGCTCGAGCACAGCAGCCAGGCAGCGCGGCCGCCGCGGGGCGGTCGATTCTGATCAAGGACGGTTGCGTCCTCACGCTCGATCGCGCCGTCGGGGATTTCGAGCGGGCCGACGTGCTGGTCGAGGCCGGCAAGATTTCCGCCGTGCAGGCAAACATCAGCGCGCCCGACGCCGAGGTCATCGACGCCTCACGCATGATCGTGATGCCCGGCTTCGTCGATACCCACCGTCACATGTGGCAAGGCATCCTGCGCAACGTGCTGCCCGACGGATCGCTCGACGATTACCGTGCCGTCGTGCAACGAACGTTCGGCGCGAAATATACGCCGGACGACGTCTATGCCGGCGATCTATTCAGCGCGCTCGGCGCCATCGATAGCGGCGTGACCTGCGTTCTCGACTGGTCGCATATCCACAACACGCCGGACCATACGGATGCGGCGATCAAGGCGCTCGCGGACTCGGGCGTACGCGCGGTCTTCGCCTACGGCAATCCGCAGAACGAAACGGGCCGATACTGGGAAATGAAGGGACACAAGTTTCCGGAGGACATTGCGCGTCTGCGAAAACAATACTTTTCGAGCGAGGATCAACTCCTGACGCTCTATATGGCTGCACCATCGGCCTCGCCTGAGCTGATACTAGGGGCGTTCAAGGCCGCCCGCGATGTCGGGGCGCGCATCACGATCCATGTCGGCGTCGGCGAATTCGGGCGCAACGCGTTGCTTGAGAAGCTGAACGCCGAAAACGCGCTGCGGTCGGACACCACCTATATCCACTGCTGCACGCTCAATGATACCGAGTGGAAGCTGATCAGGGACACCGGCGGCACGATCTCGATCGCCGGCTACGTCGAGACCTTGATGGGACACGGCAATCCACCGACCCAAAAGGCGATCGATACCGGCATTCGCCCTTCGCTGAGTGTCGATGTGGAAACCTCCGTCCCGAACGATTTCTTCCAGCAGATGCGCACGATCTTCTCGCTGCAGAAGAACGAGGTCTGGGCGCGGCGCCTTGCCGGTGACAAGAATCCACCGAAGTTCTTGACCGTGCGCGAGGTTCTGGAGTTCGCCACCATCGAAGGCGCGCGGGCGAACGGCCTCGAGCGCAAGATCGGCACCCTGACGCCCGGCAAGGATGCAGACATCATCCTCCTGCGGACCGACCGGCTCAACGTCATGCCGATGAACAATGCAGTCGGCGCGGTGGTCACTAGCATGGGCCCGCAGAACGTCGATACCGTGCTCATCGCGGGCAAAGTAATGAAACGCAATGGGCAACTCGTCGGCGTCGACTTCGCGCGCCTTGGCCGGCTCGGCGAGGAGGCACGCGATCGTCTCTACTCCAATGCCAATGTGAAGAACGTGCGGCTCTGAACACCGCAGCCTTCACGTACGGCTTGGGTAGCCACTGCGACGGATGGATCGAGAACGATTTTGTCGCGTAACGGGAGGCGGGCATGCGGGCCATGGTGCTGGAGAGGCCGCGCACGCCGCTCGTCATGCGTGAGTGGCCGGCGCTGCGACCGGGGGCGGGCGAAATCCTGATCGACATCGCGGCGTGCGGGGTCTGCCGCACGGATCTGCACGTCGTCGACGGCGAATTGCCGAAGCCGAAACTTCCGATCGTGCCCGGCCACGAGATCGTCGGCCGCGTCGCCGCCTCTGGGGCAGGCGTGGCTGGATTTGCGGTCGGTGTGCGCGTCGGTGTTCCCTGGCTCGGCTCGACCTGCGGGGTGTGCGCCTATTGCAAGAGCGGCCGGGAGAATCTGTGCGATCGGGCGCTGTTTACCGGCTACACGCGTGATGGCGGCTACGCCACGCATGCTCTCGCTGACGCGCGCTACTGCTTCCCGCTTCCGGAACGGCTCGATGACGCGGAACTTGCGCCTTTCTTATGTGCCGGCCTGATCGGCTGGCGCAGTTACCGAATGGCGGGGGCAGGCGCGCAAGGGGAGGGTCCACAAGCGCTCGGCCTCTATGGCTTTGGGGCCGCTGCGCACATCCTCGCCCAGGTCGCGGCCTGGCAGGGCTGCCGCGTGTACGCCTTCACCCGCGCCGGCGATGAGGCGGCGCAAGCCTTTGCAAAGTCTCTCGGCGCGGTCTGGGCCGGCGGGTCGGACGAGATGCCGCCTGAGCCGCTCGATGCCGCGATCATCTTTGCACCGGTCGGCGCACTCATTCCGTCGGCGCTCAAGGCGGTGAAGAAGGGCGGCCGCGTGGTGTGCGGCGGCATCCACATGTCTGACATTCCGAGCTTTCCCTACCGGCTCCTTTGGGAGGAACGGCACGTCGTCTCCGTAGCCAATCTCACGCGCGCGGACGCACACGAATTTTTGGCGCTGGTGCCGCAGGCAGGCGTGAAGACCGAAGTGACGCGCTATCCGCTCGAGGCCGCCAACGAGGCGCTTGCCGATCTCCGCGCAGGCCGCCTGCAAGGCGCGGCGGTGCTGATACCCTAGTGTCGCGCACTGCCTGCTGGCGTGAACGCCGCTTCGCAGCGCGGGCTAAGCCCCCGGCAGCGCCGGCTCCGCGTGGCCGATCACGCGCTTGATCGACGGAAAGCGCAGGCGCAGCGCGCGCTCCACTTCATCGACCTTGTCGTGCACGTCTGCGACCTTGAGCAGGGGATCGACGAGGCAGTGGAAATTGACGATCTCGCCGTCGTCGGCCGCACGCACCCGCACGTCGTGGATTGCACCGACGAAGTCGACCTTGTTCGCGATCTCGGTCAGCGCTTCGCGCACCGCCGCGACGCGTTCGGCCGAGGCCTCCCGGCCCGGCTCATCGAGCGGCTGCAACGGCTCGATATGGGTCTCGACCTCGACCTGCGGTCCCAACTCCTCGCGGATCGCCTCTTCCAGCTCGGTCGCGATCTCGTGTGCCGCACCGAGCGAAAGGGCGCCGTCGACTTCGAGATCGAGGGAGACGGCAAGTCGTCCCT
>CBFGVM010000431.1:0-3703 GCA_965652015.1 uncultured Alphaproteobacteria bacterium | reverse complement strand
CTGCGGCGCCGGCGCCGCCCTGTTCTGGGCTGCGGGCTTCGTCGCGGCCCGTCACGGCATCGCGATCGGGTTTTCACCGGCGGACATCGTCCTGCACCGCTTCATCTGGGCCGGCCTTGTCTTTCTGCCATTGGTCGCCCGGCAAGGCTTCGGCGATCTCGGCGGACTGGGGTGGACGAAGGCGGTGGCGCTGACGCTGCTCGGCGGTCCGCCGCTCGCGCTCTTGAGCTATGCCGGTTTTCTGTTCGTGCCGCTCGCCCATGGCGGAGTGATCCAGCCCTCTTGCGCCGCGCTCGGTGGGCTCGCGCTGGCAACGCTGGTGCTCAAGGAAAAGCTGCCGGCGCAGCGCGCGGCGGGCGCAGCCGTCATCGTCGCCGGACTTGCCGTGATCGGCGGCGAAGCGCTCGCCACCATCGGCGCGCATGGCCTCATCGGCGACTTATCCTTCGCCACCGCCGGGTTGATGTTCGCGTCCTTCGCGACCTTGCTGCGGCTGTGGCGCGTCGCGCCGACCCGCGCGGTGGCGGTGACCAGCGTCGTGTCGCTGATCGATATTCCGATCCACTGGCTGGCGTTCGGCTTCGAGCGCATGCTCAGCCTGGGGCTTGCCGAAAATCTCGTGCAGCTTGCCGTGCAAGGCATCTTCGCCGGCGCCGGCGCGACCTATCTTTTCACCCGCTCGGTGGTGCTGCTCGGCGCCGGCCGCGCCGCGGTGTTTCCCTCGCTGGTGCCGGGATTCACGCTGCTGATCGGCTTCCTCGCGATCGGCGAGGTGCCAAGCCTCGCGCAGCTCGCGGGATGAGCGATCGTGCTCGCCGGGTTCCGGCTAACACAGAAGAATTGAGATGCGATCCGCTGATTGGCGATGTAGCCCGGATTGAGCGCAGCGAAATCCGGGACGGCACCCAATTCCCCGCATTTCGCTACGCTCAATGTGGGCTACACCCCCGTGAACGCCCGCCGCGGCAGGTAATGGAGCACGCGCTGCTCGACCAGGATCACGGCGAGATAGGCGATGCCTCCGACCACGGTCAGCATGAGGATCGCGACGAATACCATCGCCGTATTCGCTTGGCCCTCGCCGAAGGCAAGCAGGTAGCCGAGCCCCAGATTGCCTCCCACCAGCTCGCCCACCACCACGCCGACGACGGCGAGCGTCGAGGCGATGCGCAAGCCAGCGAAGAGCGGCGGCAGCGAGGCGGGAAATTCGATCTTCCAGAAGATTTGCGCGCGAGTGGCCGTGAATGCCCGCGCGAGATTGATCAAATCGGGATCGACGGTGCGGATCGCGGTAAGCACGTTGACCATCACCGGAAAGAACACGATCAGCACGGCAACCAGGATCTTGGGATAGACGGTGAAGCCCATCCACAGGATGAACAGCGGTGCGAATGCCACCTTGGGCGCGATCTGCAGCGCAAGGATGTAGGGCGACAGCGCAAACTCGGCGGTCGGCGACATGCCGAGGAGATAGCCGAAGAATGCGCCGAGCAAACTGCCGATCAGGAAGCCCGCGATCACCTCGGCCGCGGTGACTCCGGTATGGGTCATCAGTCCACTCACCGCCAGCATGCGCAGAAATTCGTCAAATACCGAAGAGAGCGGCGGGATGATGAATGTGGGAATGCCGAGAAGGCCGGGCCCCCACTGCCACGCCACGAGCACAACGAGCAGCAAAACCACGCTGACGGCCGTTCCCCTACGCACCAGGGAGGAACCGCCGTTCATGCCGATGCTCCCGCCGCGTGCTGTCCGGCGATGTCGAGCCGATCCATCAACCGCGCGACGTAATCGTTGACTCTGGGTGCCCGGCGGCGGGCGATCGGATCGTCGCGCTGCGGCAGCTCGACGCGGATTTCATCGATGATGTGTCCGGGCCGGCGGCTCATCACCAGCACGCGGTCCGACATCGTGACCGCCTCGAGCAAGTCGTGCGTGATCAGCAATGCGGTCTTGCCCGCACGTTTGAGGGTCTGTGCCAGTTCGCGCTGCAGCACCATCCGAGTCTGCGCGTCGACCGCCGAGAACGGCTCGTCGAGGAGCAGCACGGAGGGATCGACCGCGAGCGTGCGTGCGAGCGCCACGCGCTGGCGCATGCCGCCGGACAACTGATGCGGATAGTGACCGCCGAATTCGGCCAGATTGAAGTTTTCCAGCAACGCCAGCGCGCGCCGCTTGCGCTCCGGCATGGCGAGGCGCTGGATTTCGACGCCGAACATCACGTTTTCGAGCACGGTGCGCCAAGGCAGCAGCAGATCCTTCTGCAGCATGAAGGCGACATGGGCGTTCGGGCCTTGCACGCGCTCGCCGTCAACGAAGGCATCGCCCGCGCTCGGCGTGTAGAGACCCGAACCGATGTTGAGCAGCGTTGATTTGCCGCAGCCGCTGGGACCGATGAGGGAAACGACTTCGCCGTCACGAATGGCGAAGCTCACCCCCTCGACCGCGGCAAGAGCTTTCCCGGAACCAGCCGCGAAACGCATGCTCACGTTGCGGTATTCGAGCCGTATCACGTCCGACATTGGCTAGAACTCGTCCACGCCAGCCGCGTCTTGCCTGCGCATTCGTATTGCAGAACGATAGCATGGCGTATAGTGGCAGAGTGAAAGCGCCGATGGCCGGCGAGACTGCGAAGCGCCGAGGGAGAGGGTGAGATGCCGCTACGCGAGACGAAAATATCCCGCCGCCTGCTCATGGCCGGCGGCGCCGCGTTTGGCCTGGGACTGCTGAACGCGCCCGCCTCGTCGCAGACGCCCGAAAAGGTCACGTACCTCTTCCCGGCGCCTCCGGTTCTACCGGCCTTCGGGCCGATCCAGCTCGCCCAGGGCAAGGGCTACTTCACCTCTGCGGGTCTCGAGGTGAGCTTCGCGGTCGGTCGCGGCGGCGTCGATGTGGCGAAGCAAGTGGGCGCGGGGAATGCTCCGCTGGGTGGCATCGTCGCCGACGGGCCGATCGTAGTGCGTGGCAACGGCGTGCCGGTGAAGATCGTCGCGGTTTTCGGCGGCAAGGGATTCATGCAGCTGGTCGTGCGCGAGGACTCTGGCATCGAAAAACCGGCCGACCTCAAGGGCAAGACCATCACGGTGATGTCGTATCAGGACACGACATTTTACGCGCTGCTCGGGCTGCTCGCGAGCGCGGGACTGACGCAGAACGATGTCAACATCCAGTCGGTCGGACCTACCGGTGTGTGGGAATTCGTCGCCACCGGAAAGTCCGTCGGGATGGCGGGCGTACCGGACTGGATTCCCCCAGTGCAGGCGGCGGGCGTGAAGGTCAAGGTGATCCCGACCGACGAATACTTCCCGCACATGGCGCAAGGCATCGCGGTTTCCGATCAGATCATCAAGGATAAACCGGAGATGGTGCGCAAGTTCGTGAAAGCGGCGCTGCACGGCATGAAGGACATCATGGATGATCCCGACAAGGAGGCGGACAACTTCGTGCGCTTCGTGCCGGAGTGGAAGGGAAAGGAAGGCGCCGTCAAATTCGCGTTCAACATGTACGCGAAGCTAGTTTATCCGGGACAGAAGGAGCTGGGCGAGGTCAATGCCGACCGCCTCGCCAAGCTGCAGGATTTCTATCTCGCCAAGGGATTCATCCAAAAGGCGACGCCGGTCGAGGAGCTCTACAGCAACGCGTTCATCAAGTAGCGGTCGATCGCCCGCGACGACCGCGTTTGTTTGAGCAGACTAGTGCCGCG
>CBFGVM010000430.1:0-3706 GCA_965652015.1 uncultured Alphaproteobacteria bacterium | reverse complement strand
TTCGTGAGCGAATGCACCACGATGTCGGCGCCGTAGTCGATCGGCTTGCAGAGGTAGGGCGTGGCCAACGTGTTATCGACGATCAGCGGCACGCCTGCATTCTTGGCGATTTTCGCGACTGCCTCGATGTCGGTGATCACCCCGCCCGGATTGGCGATCGATTCGATGAAGATCGCCTTGGTTTTCGGAGTGACCGAGCGCTCGAAGGTCCCGATGTCGTCGGGCTCCGCCCACACCACGTTCCAGCCGAAATTCTTGAACGCGTGATTGAACTGATTGATCGAGCCTCCATAAAGTTTCTTGGCAGCGACGAACTCGTCGCCCGGCCGCATCAGGCAGTGCATGGCGACGACCTGCGCGGCGTGGCCGGAGGCGACCGCCAAGCCGGCGGTGCCGCCTTCGAGCGCAGCGACGCGCTCTTCCAGCACCGCATTGGTCGGATTGCCGATGCGCGTATAAATGTTGCCGAAGGTCTGCAGCCCGAACAGCGAGGCCGCATGATCCACGTCCTCGAACACGAAAGACGTCGTCTGATAGATGGGCGTGGCGCGCGCGCCGGTGGTCGGATCCGGCTGCGCGCCGGCATGAATCGCGAGCGTGGCAAAGCCTGGGATGCGGTCGGACATGGCCGGTCCTCGTCCTGCCGGGACCGGACGGTCCGCGGATCCTCGCGCTGGTTTATCGAAGCGCTTGTGCCCGTCAAGGCTTGAGCGGCCGACACGTTGACCGCGCGCACGATAAGCGGCAGCGGCGCGAGACGTCCTCGGCGCTAGCCGGTGCCGTCGTCAGGCTTCTGCGCTCGGGTCGTCGCGTCGGTGGTGCCGCCCGCGAGCGTGACGCGGTTGAGCGCCATGCGCTGGATGCCGCGCCCGAACAGCCGAGGCTTCCTGGCGGTCAGCGTGCGGGTGTTGACGCCAATCCAAGCGATCTCCGAAGACAGGCGTCCGTATTCGATTTTGGGGCAGCGATTCATCACCACTTTGAGGCCGTTGGCCTCGGCGAGCTTCGCCGCTTCGTCGTTGCGGATGCCGAGCTGCATCCAGATCACCTGCGGCCGCGGCGACAGCGCAAGCGCTTCCTGCACGATTGGGAGCGCGTGGCGCGAGGCGCGGAAGATATCGACCATGTCGACCGGCTCGGGAATATCGGAAAGCCGGGCATAGACCTTGCGCCCCAGCAGTTCCTGTCCGCCCAGTGCGGGATTGACCGGAATCATGTGGTAGCCGCGTTCGAGCAGATATTTGAAAGCGAAATAGCTCGGCCGGCTGGTATTCGCGGAGACCCCCACCATCGCGATCGTCTTCACGGTGTTGAGGATGCCGCGGATGTAGCTGTCGTCGTAGGTGTCGTGGTCCATGACGCCGCCTTCGCGTCGAACATAGGGACGCCCATGCGATTGCGAAAGGGTGCCGCTATGGCGCGGCCGCTTGTGCGCCGGCTGGTTCGGATACCGCGGTTGCGAGCCCCGCCGCGCGCAGCCGCGCGTTCTCCGCCTCCAGCGATGCGATACGCTCGAGTAGCGATGCAGTCGCCTGCGCCACCTCATCCTCGCTGAAGCGCGCGGTGATGTGCTGGGAGCAGTTGACGTCCCATGCCTCGAGCGTGAACAGGATCGCCCGTTCGGGGCGCGCGCGATAGCCGCGGTCGCTGAGCCGCGCGAGCAATGCGGGGTCGTCTTCAACCACGCGCGCACGCCCCCATAGTTTGATTCGCCGCTGCCGCGCAAAATCGAGCAGGAACAGATAGGCGCGATCGTTTCCGGCGAGATTGCTGATGGTGATGTACTGGCGGTTTCCGGCGTAGTCCGCAAAACCCAGCGTTTTGTCGTCCAGCACTTTGATGAATCCCTTCGGGCCGCCGCGGTGCTGGATATAGGGCGCGCCGGCGGCGGACACGGTACCGAAAAACGCGGTATCGAGTTCCGCAATGAAAGCTGAAAGCTCAGTTGTCACGCGATCGGGAAAGCCCGCGGCAATGCGCTTCTCGTAGCCGTGCGCGGAGCCGCGCTGGCTCTGTGCGCGGCGTGCCGCGTGCGGGAAGACTATCTCGCTGTTGTTCGTCATGGAGGGAGCCCATTCGAACTGGGATTGTAAGCGCCCGATGATATGGCCCTTTCGCGAAAAATAATAATAGCCCTTTATCGAAGCTTATTATTCCGATATTCGAAACAATATGGATCGAGCGGAGGCCATGGCGGTGTTCGTCCAAGTTGCCGAGCACCGCAGCTTTGCCGCGGCCGCGCGTCGGCTCAAGCGTTCTCCAGCGGCCGTGACCCGCGTCATTGGCGAGCTCGAAGCGCGGCTAGGGGTGCGACTTCTCAACCGCACGACGCGCGCGGTCAGCCTCACCGAGGCCGGCGAGCGGTTTATGGCCGGAGCGCGCCGCGTCCTCACCGATCTCGAGGAGATCGAACGAGCCGCGGCGGGCGAGGGCACGGCGCCGCGCGGCGAATTGCGCGTCACCGCGCCAATCCTGTTCGGACGCCTCCATGTGCTCCCGATCGTGACCGAGTTTCTCGATCGTTTTCCCGACGTGTCGGTGACGCTCAACCTGCTCGATCGGCCGGTCGACCTGGTGGAGGAGGGGCTCGACATCGCGGTGCGGATCGGCCCGCTGGCGGAAAGCTCGGCGGTCGCGACCCGCGTCGGCGCGGTGCGCCGGATCGTGGTGGCATCCCCGCGCTATCTCGCGCAACACGGCACACCACAAACGCCGGCGGATCTCGGCCAACATGCTGTCGTCGCGTTCTCCGGCGTTGCCGGAGTTGAGCGCTGGGTGTTTCATGATGCGAGCGGCGAGATGGGCGTTGCCATACGAGCGCGGCTGGTCGTGACCACGGCCGAAGCTGCGCTCGACGCGGTCAGAGCCGGCTCCGGCATCACCCGCGTGCTCAGCTATCAGGCCGCGGACGATATTTCCCGCGGCTCACTCGTTCGGTTGCTGTCGTCCCACGAAGCACATGAACTGCCGATCCATCTCCTCTATCCGGGTGGCCGGCATCCAGCGCCGAAACTGCGCGCCTTTGTTGATTTCGCGAGACCACGGCTGCGTCGCCGCTGCGAGGCGATCATGCGCGTGATCCACGCGTGAGAGCGGTTGTCACCGATCCTTCCAGCTCGGCTGACGCTTCTCGACGAAAGCCGCAATCCCTTCTTCGGCGTCGCGCGCCATCATGTTTTGAACCATGACTTCGGTCGCATGCTGGTAGGCATCCGCGACATCCATTTCGAGCTGGCGATAGAACGCCTCCTTGCCAAGCTTCACCACCGCCGCCGACTTGGCAGCGATCTTGCGGGCGAGCTTGAGCGCCTCCTCGCGCGCAGTGCCCCGCTCGACCACCCGGTTGACGAGACCGATGCGGTAGGCGTCTGCGGCTGAGATCATGTCGCCGGTGAGCAGCATCTCCATCGCATGCTTGCGCCCCACGTTGCGCGAGAGCGCAACCATGGGGGTCGAGCAGAACAAGCCGATGTGTACGCCCGGCGTGCAGAATTGGGCGGTCGTGGAAGCGACCGCGAGGTCGCAGGTCGCGACGAGTTGACAGCCAGCAGCGGTTGCAGTCGCTTCGACGGCGGCGATCACCGGCTGCGGAAGTCGCAGCAGGGCGAGCATCACCGCGCTGCAGCGCTCCATGATCTGTCGCGTGTAGCTGCGCCCGCCGTCGGGATCGGCGCGATGCGCGGTCAGCTCCTTGAGGTCGTGTCCA
>CBFGVM010000429.1:0-3708 GCA_965652015.1 uncultured Alphaproteobacteria bacterium | reverse complement strand
ATCGCGGAACGTCACCCGCAGCTGCCGCTCATCGTCGATCACATGAATCTGACGGTTGAGATCGCCAAGGCCGGAGCCATCAAGAACGCGATCGACGAGGTGGTGGCGCTCGCCAAATATCCCAACGTGTCGGTCAAGCTGTCCTCGGCGCCGACGTATTCGCTCGAGGACTATCCATGGCGCGACATGACCGAGCATCTCGAGCGCTGTTTCGACGCCTTTGGCCCGCGGCGCTGCTACTGGGGAACCGACCTCACCAACGCCTTCAGCAAGTCCACCTACCGGCAGCGAATCACGCATTTCACCGAGGAACTGAGCTTTCTCTCGGAGGAGGACAAGGACTGGGTCATGGGACGCGCAATCCTGACCCGCCTCGGATGGACTTGAGGCGCATCGCCACCATCGACCGCGGGGACATGAACGCGGCTAATGCTTCCGCGGTCATGGCGCGTGCGGCGCGCCGATGCTAGCCTCGCGCTCGCAAACGCAATCTCAGGGGCTGAGAGTCTCGCATGACGCGCATCGCCATCCTCGACCGTGCCGATATGAACGCCGAGCAGGCGCGCGTCTACGACGCGGCCAAGCAGACAAGCGGCATCGTCGGTGGGCCGTACCTTGCCTATATTCGCGTGCCGAAAGTGTTCGAGGCGAGCCAGACCATGCGCGCGACGCTCGCTGCCGGGCCGCTGTCGCGCCGCGAGCAGCAGCTCGTCAACCTCGCCGTCGCCCGGCACTGGAACGCGCGCTATCCATGGCACGCGCAGGTGCGAAACTCGCTCGGCGTCGGCATCGAACGGGAGGTCATCGACGCGATCAACGCGCGCAAAACCCCGAGCCTGGCCGATGCGCGCGAGCGCACCTGCTTTGCCGTGGCCAAGGAAATCCTCGCCGACAAGGGGCTCAGCGATGAGAGTTACGCCGCCGCGGAAAAGACCATGGGGCTGGAGCACCTGGTGGCGCTGGTCGCGACCGTCGGCAGCTTTTCGATGACGTGTCTCACCGCCGCCACCTTTCAGATCGATCCGCCGCCCAACGATCTTATCCCGCTGGCGCAATAGCTCCGCGCGACCGTTACCGCTTCTCACCCGCACTCTCGAACGAGCCGGCTCGAGAGGTTTGGGGTTACGAAGCTCTTGCCAGATGCAGGGAAGCGGCAATGGGGGTAAACTTTCAGGCTCGGGCTGAATCTTGGAGAGGCCGTCATGACTGACCTGCACCGCTTCCCGGCCGCGGCGCTGGCGATCGCTCTCGCGTTCGGAGCATTGATCGCAGCCGGTCCCGCCTCGGCCCAGAAGCGGCTGGCTCTCGTCGTCGGAAACAACGCCTATCCAAACCTCGGCGCTGACAAGCAGCTCAACAATGCGATCAGCGACGCGCGCGCCGTGCGTGAAACGTTGAAAGGTCTGGGATTCGAAGTTCTGCATGGCGAAAACCTCGATCGGCGCGCGCTCATCGATCGCTTATTCGATTTCACGGCGCGGCTCGGCAAGGACGACACGGCGTTCTTTTTCTTTGCCGGGCACGGCGTTTCGTTCAGCGGTGCCAATTATCTTCTGCCGTCGGACATTCCTGTACCACGCGCGAGCGGACGAGCCGAAGAGGGCCGGCTGGCGGAGCAAGCGATTTCCGAGACGACGTTGATCGAGCAGATCACGGCCGCGGGCGCGCGCGTCGCGGTCGTTGTGCTCGACGCATGCCGGGACAACCCTCTCCAGGCGTCCGACCGCCGTTCGGTCGGTGGAACGCGCGGCCTGGCGCAGAGCCAGCCCGCAAGGGGCGTCTTCGCAATCTATTCAGCGGGTTTCGGGCAGACCGCGTTGGATCGCCTTGGTCCCGACGATCGTAACCCCAATTCGGTATTCACGCGCGCTTTCATTGAAAAGCTCAAGACGCCCGGCCTCGACCTCAAGGCGGTGGCGACGCAGACACGCGCCCTCGTGGTCGAAATGGCAAGGAAGATCGGACACGACCAGTTCCCCGCTTACTACGATCAAGTCATTGGTGGCGACGTCTATCTGGCCGGGATATCGGAGCGCGCTCCGGAGTCAGCGTCCCGACCGGCAGCTCAACCCGCTCTGGCGCCCGATCCGGGCGCCGCCGAGCGCGCGGACTTCGCGGTCGCGCGCCAGGTCGGGACCAAGGCGGCCTACGAGGCGTTTTTGCGAAAGTATCGCAGCGGCCTCTACGCCGATCTTGCGCGCGCGGAGCGCGATCGTCTCGCGGCGCTCGACACGCGACCGCCATCGACGGCCGCGCCGCCGCCGCAGGCCCAACCCGCCGTGGCTGCGGTGGCGCCCACGGGCGACGCCACATTGCTCGGCCGGTACGGTGACTGGGGCGCCTATACCGCCGCACGTGACGGCAAAAAGGTCTGCTTCGTGCTCGCCAAGCCGAAGACGGCGAAGACCGAGCCGGCGGGCCGCAAGCGCGATCCCGCCTATATGTTCGTCACCACCGACCCGGCCAAGAACTCGAAGGACGAGGTGTCGGTCCGGATCGGCTATCGATTCAGGACCCCCTCGGACGCCACCGTCGAGGTCGGTGGCGACAGATTTGCGATGTACACCCAAGACGACGGGGCCTGGACCAAGAACCCCGGCGAGGAGAGGCGCATGGTCGACGCCATGCGCAAGGGCGGCGACCTGACGGTGACGGGAAGCTCGGACGGCTTCAAGTCGACCGACCAGTATTCACTCAAGGGCCTCGCTCAAGCGCTCGACAGGATCGGGCTGGAGTGCAAGTAGCTTTTGCCGCCCGCGAATGAATGACGAGGGGATCAGTGATTCCGCTCCATGGCGGTGGCTGCCCAGGCTCGCCTGCCTTGCATGGCGAGAGCCGATCGGCTCTCATGGGCGTATGCGCACCACGCTGATCATCGCTTGCGCCATTGCGGTCTTCGCGGTCGGGGCGCAGGCGCAAGACGCGCTCAACCCCTGCCGTCAGATCAAGGACGACGGCAAGCGGCTCAAATGTTACGACCGCCTCGATCGATCCTCCTCCAACCCGCGGGAAACGCCCCGCCCGAGCCGACCGGGTGCCGATACGGCGTGGGTCATCACCGATGAAAAATCCCCGCTCGACGACAGCCCACTGGTCTCGGCGGCGCTGGCGTCGAGCGACAACAGGGCGCATCTGCTGATGCGTTGCAAAGATCGCAAGACCGAGGTCGCGGTCAGCATGACGGGATTCATCAAATGTGATTCCGATGTGCGCGTCATCTATCGCATCGACCAAGAGCAAGCCGTGGAGACGCCTTGGCGCTTCCATCCGAGCTGCTATCTCGCGCTCGCCCCTACTCCAATCCCGTTCATTCGCGCGTTGGGGGATGGTGGCAAGCTCTTTGTGCGAATGTACGACAACCACAACGCGCCGAACGACGCATCGTTCAGTCTCGGCAATGTTTCGAAGATCCGTTCGCGCCTGGCGGAAGCCTGCGAATGGGACGGCGCCTCCACCTCATCCGGCAATTCCGCGCCGAATGCACCTGCGCCTGCAGCCGCGCCCAGGGGGCGGCCGAAATAGCGTGATCCGTCAACGCGCGCCGCGAACCGTGTTCTGCGCCATTGACCAGCACACAAACCCCAACGGCGGCGGCTGTTACCGAGTGAGATTGTAGCGGACGTAGGCGTCGCGCGCCCGCTACTGACCCGGGTCGGAAGAAATATCGTTATTGCGCGCGGCAACCGATCCGCCGTCCACAGCGTCAAA
>CBFGVM010000428.1:0-3710 GCA_965652015.1 uncultured Alphaproteobacteria bacterium | reverse complement strand
GCGATCGGCAATCTCGGCGATCAACGTGCTTCGCCGGCGAATGCTCTTTGCAGTGCCGACAGCCGGTCGAGCGCGGCGGGAGGTAGCGGGCCTTTTTGGACCACGGCGAGTGCATCCTCGAACTGTTGCGGCGTTGCCATGCCGACCAGGATGGTGCCGATCGCCGGATGCGAGAGCGCAAACCGCGTGGCGGCTTCGGTCAGAGTCGCGGCGAATCCCTCCTGGACCAGCGGGATAAGACGGCGGGCGCGCCCGACATCGGCGTCGTAGCTCATCGCCGAGCCGATCGGCTCGGGTGGCGGACTCGCAATAGGATGACGCTCGGCCGATCCGGACAGCGCGCCGCCGGCGAGCACGCGGATGCCAACGACGCCGACGCCGGCTGCCTTGGTATGATCGAACAGCCGTCCATAATCTTGTGCCGGGTAATTCGCCGGCAAGGCGACGGCCGCGGACGGGTTGAGCATGTTGTAGACCACCTGCGCGCTGTCGAAGGCCCGCGCATCGATGAGGCGATGCAGCGCCGCCGTGTCGCCGACCGCGGTGAGCCCGAGAAAGCGCGTCTTGCCTTGCTGACGCAGCCGCTCGAACGCCGGCACCACATCTTCGAGCACCTGTCGGACGCTGAGCGCTTCCCTGCCGCCCGCTTCGGTGATCGCATTGTGCAGGTGGAAGATGTCGACCCGATCGAGGCGTAGTCGCGCGAGACTGCCGTCGAGCGACTTCGCCACCGCGTCGGCGATGCGGCCGAAGTCGGCGCTCGGCAGCCGCACCTTGGTGCCGACGACGACGCTCTCCGGTTTGAGCCTTTGCAGGACGCGGCCGAGATTCTTTTCCGATTCGCCGTTGCCGTACTGCACCGCGGTGTCGAAGTAGTTGACACCGGCGGCGATCGCCCGCGCGATCGTGCGCTCCTGGTCGGCCGGATCGCCGCGCACCATGAGCCCGCCGACCGCGCCGCAGCCGAAGCCCAGCACCGAGAGCCGCATCCCGGTGCGCCCGAACACCCGCGTTTCCATCGCCGTTCCTCCGCCTGCGTGAGCGGCCGTGCACGATACTCGGAAATTATCCGTCATCGCGGCCGCTCTCAAAAAAATCAACAGGGCTCCTGGATGCAGGAGCTAACTATGGCCATTTTTGGCGTCTCGGTTTTCATGGAGCGCTGAAAACGTTTGGTTGAATCTCGCGCGAAACGAGGAGGTATTCATGCGTATTGCCATCATTGGCGCCGGATCGGTTGGCGCGACGCTGGGGCGAGCCTGGATCAAGCATGGCGAGGATGTCATCTGGGGACTGCGCAATCCCGCTGATCCGAAATATGCGGCGCTGCCCAAGGAGCGCGTCAAAGCGCCAGCCGAAGCCGTCAAAGAGGCTGAAATCGTGGTGATCGCGACGCCCTGGTCCGCGACCGAGGCGGCGATCAAGAGCCTGGGCAGTCTCGCGGGTAAGATTGTGATCGACTGCACGAACCCATTGGGCACGGGGCCTGACGGCTTGCAACTTGTCCTCGGCTTCAACACCTCTGCCGGCGAGCAGGTCGCGAGCTGGGCACCCGGCGCCTTTGTCTTCAAGACGCTCAACACGACGGGTGCCGGCAATATGGCCAACGCGGCCGACTATCCGATCAAGCCGGTCATGCTGGTCACCGGAGACGATGCCGGAAGGAAGTCGGCGGTGATGGAGCTCGTCGGCAAGCTCGATTTCGAGCCGGTTGATGCCGGCCCCTTGAAGAACGCTCGGCTGCTGGAACCGTTCGCTATGGTTTGGATCGATCAAGCGATGAAGCGCGGTCGCGGACGGGACTTTGCCTTCGCGCTGGTGAACATGAGATGAGGTCGTACGATCGCGGCCGTTGCGCCTGCTAGGTTCTATCTTTGGCGTGGCGGCTGTGGGTTATGAGCCGGATCGGTATCGTATTTGAACATCTTCGCGACGATGGGACCTCCGACCAGAGGCTTCAGCGCGGCTTCTAGCGGGTCCGCTTTGGCCTTCTCGTAGACCTCCTCGCCCCCGACATAAAGCGTAAAAGACTTGGTGTATTTTGCCTCCTTGGCGGGGTCGTCGATCGTTTGTTTCGTCCATTCATAAAGAGGAAAATTTTCGATGCCCTTGGCCTCGGCCTCGCCGACATAACCTGCGAAAGCATCGAACTGGCATTTCAGGACAGCATCATGCCTCTTCAATATATCCGTCAGCGTAGACATCGACGGATCTCCCGGATCGTTCCGCGCCACTTGCGCGTATTCCTCGCTCAACGTCAGGCGCAACTGGAATTTCAGATCACCGGTCATCGTGTTATGCCTTTTCGCGCCGGGGTGCGTCGAGCGGCGGCTAGCCGCTGCCGCCGTCACCCCCCGATCGGCGGGATTTTCGCCTCGGTGATGACTTTTCGCCATTTTGCCACTTCGGCCTTCACGTAATCCGCGAACTCAGCCGGACTCTCCCCGCCCGGCACTACGCCAAGCTCCAGCAGCTGCGCCTTGACCTCGGGCGTGGTCACCACGGCGGAGATTTCCTTCTGCAGCCGGTCGACGATCGGCTTCGGCGTACCCGCCGGAACGAATACGCCCGTCATGGTCTCGGCCTCCTGATTCTTAATGCCGAGTTCGTCGAGGGTGGGAAGCTCGGGCGCGAACTCGACGCGTTTGTTGGCCGTGATCGCGAGCACACGGATTTTTTGGTCCTTGATCAGCGCCATGGCGTTGCCGATGGCGCTGCATGCGATCGGGGTGTGGCCGCCGAGCAGCGATTGCACCATCGGCCCGCCGCCGGAGAATGGCACCACCACGAAGTTGAGCCCAAGCGCGAGTCTCAGCATCTCGATCGAAAGCGAGGGCGTGGTGCCGGTTCCCGGCGAGGCGACACTGTACTTGCCGGGCTCTTTCCTGATCATGTCGATCAGCGCTGTCATGGTCGGCGCTGGAAAGCTTGGATTGATCTGCCAGGAATTGGGCGTTGCGCCGGCCTTTGTAACCGGGACGAAATCCTTGTCGATGTCGAAGGGAACCTTGCTGTAGAGCGTCGGGTTCACCACGATGCTCGAAGAGGCGAACAGAATGGTGTAGCCGTCGCCCGGGGCGCGCGCGGCTTGGCCCATGCCTAGATTGCCGCCGGCGCCGGCGATGTTCTCGATGTAGAACTGTTCGCCGAGCTTGTCCGACAATTTCTGCGCCACCAGCCGTCCGACGATATCGGTGACGCCAGCCGGCGGGAACGGCACGATGATCTTCACCGGCTTGCTGGGATATTGCTGGGCAAAAGCCGAGCCCGAAACAACGAGCGCCGCTCCGAGCGCTAGGATGCGGATGAAACTCATCTCTGCTCCCTCCTTGATTGCGTTCTCTTCCCGCTTGTTCTCATTCTTGATCTGGTTCGCTCCGACGAGCATGCGTACTTGCTATCTTTGGCTTGGCCCGCGCGGCGGTAACGAGGACATACCATACGACCTCAGCCTGAAGACCGCCAAGGTGCATCACCATCGATAATCCTCGCTTCACATTCTTCCCAGACTTGCCATTCCTTCACAATTTAATTTGCCATTGCTGTCTCTGGAGTCCTTTACCTGCAAAGCTTTATCGTGGAGCGGTTTGAAAACGACTGCGCTTGATCTATAGAAAATCGAGCCGACGCTCAGGAGACGTGTAATGGCGAAAACGTTCGCTGCTCTCGTTGCGGCCGCGATCTTGTCAACCGCCGTCCTGACGACGGCG
>CBFGVM010000427.1:0-3749 GCA_965652015.1 uncultured Alphaproteobacteria bacterium | reverse complement strand
GTCGATTCGTCGACCGTGAAGGCGGAAAGGAACGTGGTCGTTGACGCGAGCCCCGCCTGCCGGAACTGCTTGACGAAGTTCACCCCCATGCCGCCCGGCAGGAACACGTAAATGGCGTCGGGCTTGGCAGCGGCGATCTTGGCGAGTTCGGCCGAGAAATCGAGCTGGTTCAGCGGCACATAGACTTCATCGACGACATCGCCTTTGAAGAAGGCTTTGAACCCGGCGAGCGCATCCTTGCCCGCCTGGTAGTTGGGCGCCATCAGGAAGACCTTCTTGATTCCGCTATCCTGCGCATGCTTGCCCGATACCGCGAACACTTGATCGTTCTGGTATGAGGTGACAAAGAAATTCGCATTGCATTCTTTGCCGGCGAAGTTCGAGGTGCCGGCATTCGGGCTGATCAGGATCGCGCCGCCCTCGGTCACGGGCTTCATGATCGCCGCCAGCACGTTGGAAAAGATCGGGCCGACGACGAACTCGACCTTGTCGCGCTCGACCAGCGCCTTGACCTTGGTCACCGCGAGGTCGGGTTTGAGCTCATCGTCCGCGACGATCACCTCGGCCTCGCGGCCGCCGAGCTTGCCGTCGAGCGTCTTAACCGCGAGGTTGAATCCGTTGCGCAGCTGTTGCCCGAGCACCGCCGGCGGCCCGGACAAGGTGGCGATGATGCCGATCTTGAGCTTTTCCTGCGCCTGCGCTCCCGTGGCTGCCAAGCCTATGACCGCGGCGGCGAGCAGGACCAGTCGCTTCATGGCCACCTCCTATGAGTTGCGTTCCGACGACTGAAATGCCGCGGCCACTTTAGGACACCGCCGAGCGTACGGCAAAACTCCGTTCGGGCTACGAACTGCGCTTCATTCGTGGTTGAATGAACCTAGGCAACCAGGGGAGTTCGTGCGCCATGCAACCGCTGACCGCAGGCATCACCAAGGCCAATACCGGCATCGACGGCATCGTCTGGCAGATCCTGGGCCAGACCTACGTACCCAAACAGGTCTCCGAGCATTCGTTCGCCTGGCACGCGACGTTTCCCCCCGGCACGTTCGTGCCGCCGCACATCCATCCGACACAGGACGAGTTCATCTATATGTTCGAGGGCCGCTTCGACCTTTTGATCGACGGCAAGGATTTCGTGGCGGGCCCAGGTGACTTGATCCGGCTCCCGATGGGGATTTCCCACGGCATCTTCAACAAGTCGGACCAGCCTGTGAAGTGCTTCTTCTGGGTGACGCCCACGCGCGCGCTCTATGACCTGTTCTGGGCCATCCACAGCATGAAGGAGCAGAAGCCCGAGGAGGTGGTCGCGCTCGCGGCCAAGCACGAGGTCGTGTTTCTCCCGCCGCCTCAGTAGGGCCTAGGTGTAGGGTGGGCAAAGGCGCATGACTCTGTCCCGACGCGTGGGCAAAATCGCGCGTGCCATAGCCCGTCGAAGACGGGCGTAAACGCCCTGGTGGCCCACGCGGCGAACAGATCGGTGGGCGATTTTGCCCACCCTACGGCTGAGGCTACGCCGCCTTGTTGACCTGTTCGCGTGCGAAGCCGGCGGTGGAGGCATAGCCGCGCACGATGGCCTGGCGCTCTTCGAACGACAGCACGTCGTCGATGCGGGCGAAGCCGTCGGGCGCGCGCTCTTCGACCGCGTCGATCACGCCTTCCGGGCCGCCTTTGCGGTTCATGCGCACGATCTGCGCCGTCATCGGCAGCCGTTCCTGCTCGTACAGCCAGAGCGCATGCAGCACGTGCTCGGCGCTGAGCAGGCGATCGGCGAGGCAGCGGGCATCGAGGATCGCTTGCGAGGCGCCGTTGGAGCCGACCGGGTACATGGGATGGGCGGCGTCGCCGAGCAGCGTGACGCGTCCGTGCGACCAGCGTGGTAGCGGGTCGCGGTCGCACATCGGGTATTCCCAAAATTCGGGAGTCGCTTCGATCAGCGCCTGCGCGTTCACATAAGGGATGCGGAAGCGCTGAACGTGCGGCATCAGCTCCTCGAAACGGCCCTTGCGCGACCAGTCTTCCTTGCTCGGCGGCGGTGTCGAGCCGTCGCCGATGCGCGCCACCACCGCCCAATTCGTGAGGCGCCGATCGGGCCGCGTCCCCTCGGCGATCGGGTAAACGACGAGCTTTGCCGCCATGCCGCCGGCAATCACCATCGAGCGGCCGGTGAGGAATGTCGGCCACTCGACGGCGCCGCGCCAAAGCATGGCTCCATTCCAGCGCGTGGCGCCCTCGTTGGGATAGAGCGCCGCACGTACCACCGAATGAATGCCGTCGGCGCCGATGAGCACGTCGCCGCGGGCGGTCGCTCGATGCGAGCCGTTGCGGTCGAAGAAATAGGCGCTCACGCCGGCTTCGTCCTGGCTCAAGTGGCCGAGCCGATGGCCGGTGTGAATGCGCGACTCGCCGAGCCGCGCCCGAACGGCCTGGTGAATGACGGCTTGCAGCCGGCCGCGATGGATCGAAAATTGCGGCACCTCATAGCCGGCATCGGTGCCGCGCAGCTCGCGCCAGATCTCCTGTCCGAAGCGGTTGGTGTAGAACAGCTCGTAGGTTCGAATCCCGATCGCGTCGAGGCGATCGAGCAGCCCCAGCTCTGCCAATTCCTTGATGGCATGGGGCAACGTGTTGATGCCGACGCCGAGCTCGCGAATGACATCCGACTGCTCGTAAACCTCGCAGTCGATGCCTCGGGCATGCAGCATGAGCGCGGTGGTCAGACCGCCGATTCCGCCGCCGACAACAATGACTTTCATCGCGCAACTCACAAACCAACGCGCAGCGAATAATGGTTCGCAAGGTTCATTGGGCGCAACGATTTTCGCGCGTTGTCGTTGACGGCGGCGCTGCCGGGCCCGCAAGACTGCTTATCTGTCTGATACTGCTCGGCAAATCGGCGCAAACACGGATCCGCGACTGCGCGGAAAAGGGGCAAATCCAGGTATCGGGGTCCGCGCTTTCGTGCGGATAGGCCGAGCTAAGTTGGACGAGCCTTCTGGCCCCCGGCTCAATCATGCACGCTGAAGCGCCCGTGCCGCGCTCCCGACATCAATCGGGTAAATTGCGCTTGGCTGATATGAACGAGCGTCGTGTGATCGCCGCCTTCGAGGTAGACGTCGGGCTGCTCCTGTATGCTGTCGTCGACGATCACGTCGAGGTCGTAGCATTCGCCGACGGCTGGAACCGCGCCGAGTGCGCAGTCCGGGAACAGCCGCTGGATCTCGCTTTCATCGGCCAAGGCGACATCATCTCCGATTTGCTGCTGCAGGTCCGGCAGGCGGATGTGGTGCGATGCGGGCAGCACGGCCAGCATATAGCCGCCGTCGCGGCGCAGCACGATCGCCTTGGCGAGGCAATCGCCGGAGACGTGGCACGCTTGGGCGGTGCGCGTCGACGACATCGTGGGGTCGTGCGTGATCACCTCATAGGTGACGTTCTGATCGAGGTGCTTTTGGAGCGTTGGGGCGAGAGGCATGGCTACCCTCCATCGATGGGCGTGCGATGGGCGAGGCGCACACGTGAGGGGCCAGCTGCAGGCCGACGATCACAATGCGCGGCCGCGCGGTATGAGAAAAGATTAGGCCCGATTTCGATGCGGCTCAATGCCGTTGGCGCACCGCAACTGGCATCCCGTCATGCGGCGGTGCGCCGCGCGCGCTTGCCGCTCCCACGTTTCACGCCGCTATCCCACAGCCCCGTGCTCGCGAGCCGCGCACCCGCGACCAGCGCCTCGAGCTTTGCCCACATGATCT
>CBFGVM010000426.1:0-3767 GCA_965652015.1 uncultured Alphaproteobacteria bacterium | reverse complement strand
GCTTGCCCTTTTACCCCCGAATGATCTATTCCGCGCCATGCCTTGCCGGGACGACGCTGCTCCTGGGGCGGAACCATGACGAATACCCGAAAAATCCTGATCGTCGACGACGATGCTGAGCTACGGGAGGCCCTCGTCGAGCAGCTCGCACTGCATGAGGAGTTCGAGTCCATCGCGGTCGACAACGGGACCAAGGGGGTACAAACGGCCAAGGCGGGGCAGGTCGACCTTGTGATCATGGATGTCGGGCTACCCGATGTGGACGGGCGCGAAGCGGTGCGCATTCTGCGCAAGAACGGCTTCAAGGCGCCGATCATCATGTTGACCGGGCACAACACCGACTCCGACACCATCCTCGGACTCGAGTCGGGCGCGAACGACTACGTCACCAAGCCGTTTCGCTTTGCGGTGCTGCTTGCCCGCATCCGCGCGCAACTGCGCCAGCACGAGGCGAGCGAGGACGCCGTGTTCACCATCGGCCCCTATACCTTCCGACCAAGCTCGAAAATCCTGCTCAATTCCAAGGGCAACAAAGTGCGGCTCACCGAGAAGGAGACCGCTATCCTGCGCTATCTCTATCGTGCCGGCCAACGTCCGGTATCGCGTGAAACCTTGTTGCAGGAAGTCTGGGGCTATAATTCCGGCGTCACGACCCACACGCTCGAGACGCACATCTACCGGCTGCGGCAAAAGGTCGAGAAAGATGCCGCCAGCCCTGCCATCCTGGTCACCGAAGCGGGCGGATACAAGTTGGTGCCATAGCGCCGCCCCATGGCCATCGATGACGATATCGCCTTTCTCGAACGCGTGCCGACGATTGGCCTGCTGGGGCGTCCGGCGCTGCGCATCTTGGCCATCGGCGCCGAGACGCGGCGCCTGCGCGACGGTGAAGCGCTGTTCGGCGCCGGTGATCAGGCAGATGGCGGCTATGTGATCCAAGCGGGCCGATTCAGCCTGAGATCGTCTGAAGACGGCAACGAGCGTACGGTAGGGCCGTGCACGCTTCTGGGAGAGGTCGCGCTATTCGCCGAGACCAAACGAACGGCGACCGCCACGGCGCTCGAGCCGGCGACCGTGCTGTTCATTCCGCGGCCGCTGTTCATCAGGATGTTGGACAGCTTTCCGGAGGCGGCGGCCAAATTGCGCGAGGCCTTGGCGAGTCGATTGGACCAAACAGCGCGTCAAATCGGCAATGTCGGCACGTTTCTCGACACGCACGAACCGAATTGATTCACACCTCCAGCGTCGCCGTGACCGGGACGTGATCGGACGGTCGCGGCGAACCGCGCAGATGCTTGAGCACCTCAATACCGGCGAGCCGGTCGGCGAGCGCCGGCGCGATCCAGATGTGATCGAGTCTGCGCCCCTTGTTGGCTGCTTTCCAGTCGGGGGAGCGATAGCTCCACCACGTATAGAGCTTCGTTGGCTCAGGCACCAGCATGCGCATGGCGTCGATCCAGCCACCGTCCTTCTGCACCGCGACGAGCTTGTCGCACTCGGTCGGCGTGTGGGACACCACTCGAAGCATCTGTTTGTGGCTCCAGACGTCGTGCTCGAGCGGCGCGACGTTGAGATCGCCGAGCATGATCATGCGGCTCGAGCTGTCACAGCGCAACGCAGCGGACGCCCGCATTTCATCGAGAAAGGCGAGTTTGTGCGCGAACTTCGGATTGACTGCCGGATCGGGGACGTCGCCGCCGGCCGGGACATAGAGATTATGCAGAGTGATGGGATCGCGAAGTCCTGCGCGTTCGCCGAACACGGCCGAGATATGCCGGCAGTCGCTCTTGCCGCAAAATGATTGGACGGCGAAGCTTTCGAACGGCAGACGCGAAAGCACGACGACGCCGTGATAGCCCTTCTGCCCATTGAGCGCGACGTGCTCGTAGCCGAGCCGCTTGAACCGCTTGATCGGAAACCTATCGTCGGGGCACTTGGTTTCCTGCAGACAGAGAACGTCGGGCCGAACTGCCTTCACGAATCGCGCCACACCCTCGATGCGCAGCCGCACCGAGTTGATATTCCATGTTGTGATTGTCAGCCGCATCGGGATTTGGGACGAAACGGACGGATATCGCCCGCTAATTGGCGATCGCTCGCCGCGAGGTCAAGCACTAAACGTTTGAGGACTGATTTGCGAAACCGCCGCTACTGGATGTAGCGGGTGTAATCGATCTTGAACAGGCTGGGGTCCGGCCGTTTGCTGTTGTCGAGATTGGAGACCGCGACCGTCGTGTCGTAGCCCTGCGGATCGGTGATCGTCCACTGCTTCAATTGATAGTCCTTGGCGCCGACCATCATCACCAGCCGGCTGGTGCCGACGAGTGGTTGCCTCTCCTCGATCGTGATCGTCACGAACGTATCGTCGGCGCGTATCCCGATCACGTTCGTCTCCCGGAGCAGATCGATACGATCGGAGAGCGGGAAGCGCAGCGGCGTCTGCGAGAGCGGATAGAGATCTTGCGTGGCAAGCTTGCGATCGCGCACCACGACCGACTGACCGTCGGCGATAATCTCGATACGGCTCGGCGGCTCGTATTCGAAACGAACCTTGCCGGGTTTCTGGATGTA
Organism: uncultured Alphaproteobacteria bacterium; assembly: GCA_965652015.1. Classification (GTDB taxonomy): domain Bacteria; phylum Pseudomonadota; class Alphaproteobacteria; order Rhizobiales; family Xanthobacteraceae; genus VAZQ01. The sequence continues at coordinate 1,196 of CBFGVM010000426.1, read as the reverse complement.
GAATTCGCCCCGGACGCGACTGCCGTCTGGGCCGATCTGCACGAAATTACCGACCAATTGCTGCATGTTCGTGAGGTAGGCGCTGACCTTATCGATCTGGGTGCGCTGCGCGGGCGTGAAACCGGCGGTGGCCGTCGCCGGCGTCGGCGACGCCGCGGGCTCCTTGTCGAGATGAAACAGGGACCTGGCGCCGCCGGATTGTGCGGTGCTGGGCGAGGAGGCGCGCTCCTTCGGGAGCGGCGCGGGCGTCGGCAAGGGAATGGGATCGGCGCTCGCCGACCATCCCAGCGCGACCATGCCCAAAACCGCCACCCCGACGAATAGCCCCTGGCCCGTTCCAGCCATGGTCCCTCTCCCTCCCGTGCGGTCGGTAGCTGCCCCGTGTGGCGAGAACACGACCAAGCCCACAAAAAAAGGCCTTAACAGCCGTTAACGGATTTCTCAATAACGCTCGGCGGCCTCCTCGCCGATCAGGATTTCGCGCTTGCCGGCGTGGTTGGCCTGCCCAACGACGCCCTCCTTTTCCATGCGCTCCATGAGCGAGGCCGCCCGATTGTAGCCGATTTGCAGGCGGCGTTGGATGTAACTGGTCGACGCCTTGCGGTCGCGCAGCACGACCTGCACCGCCTGCTGGTAAAGGTCACCGCCCTCGGACTCGCCCATTCCGGTCGCGTCGAAGACGGGATTGCCGTCTTCGTCTTCGTCCTCCGCCGCCGTCACGGCGTCGAGGTATTGCGGCGTGCCTTGCGATTTGAGATGGCGCACGACCTTCTCGACCTCCTCGTCCGAGCAAAACGGCCCGTGCACCCGGCTGATGCGCCCGCCGCCGGCCATGTAGAGCATGTCGCCTTGCCCGAGGAGCTGTTCGGCCCCCTGCTCCCCCAGGATGGTGCGGCTGTCGATCTTCGAGGTGACCTGGAACGAGATGCGGGTCGGGAAATTCGCCTTGATCGTGCCGGTGATCACGTCGACCGACGGCCGTTGCGTCGCCAGGATCACGTGCAGGCCGGCCGCACGCGCCATTTGAGCGAGACGCTGCACGGCGCCTTCGATGTCCTTGCCCGCGACCATCATCAGGTCCGCCATCTCGTCCACGATGACCACCACGAACGGCAGCGGCTCGAGATCGAGTTCTTCGTTTTCGTAGATCGCCTCGCCCGTCTCCTTGTCATAGCCGGTATGGACAGTGCGGCTGA
>CBFGVM010000425.1:0-3768 GCA_965652015.1 uncultured Alphaproteobacteria bacterium | reverse complement strand
CGGCGAGGCGCTCGCCAAAGCGGCCGGCAAACCCTATGCCGCGCTGCTCGCCGAACGCGTGGCAACGCCGCTGGGGATGACGGACACCACGACTAAACTTTCCGCGGCGCAAACGCCGCGCGCCATGACCGGCATCGATCTCGACGGCAAGGAAGCGCCGCTGTGGGAAACGCCGGCGGCAATGGATCCATCCGGCAACGTCTTCACCACCGGCGACGACATGACGAAGTGGATGCGCTGGCATCTCGCGGTCAACGACGCGGCGGGCGCCGAGGTGCGCATGATCGATCACGCCCCCTACCGCTGGCATGACGGGCTCAAGGCCGCGGTCGGCGTCGGCGGCAAGGACATGGACGCGCTGGGGCTGGGCTGGATCATCTCGCTTCCCAAGGAGAAGCGGCCGTTGATCATGGCCAAGAGCGGCGGCATCGCCGGTTTCATGACTTACGTGGTGCTGGCGCCCACGCGCGGGGTCGGCGTTTTCGTCGCCGTCAATCGGCTCAACTTTCCGATGTTCGAAGGGCTCACCAGCGCCGCGCACGAACTCGTCGCCGATTTGGCGCCACGCTGAAGCGTTCGATGCAGAACGCTCCCCTGACATCATTCCGGGGCGCCGCGAAGCGGCGAGCCCGGAATCCATAACCATAGGACGGGTGATTATGGATTCCGGGCTCCCTCGCTGCGCTCGGGCCCTGGAATGACGGCCTTGGAACGATCTGTTAGAGCTAAATCACTAGTGGATGGAAATTCTGGTATTGCCCAGGCCTTGCTGCTGCACCAGGGAGAACAGAACGGCGGCATTGGACGGATGCAGCCTGATGCAGCCGCGCGACGCCCGCCCGCCGAGCTGCGAGACGTGCGTCGTGCCGTGGATGGCGAAATTGCCGTCGTAAAAGATCGAATACGGCATCGGTGCGTTGTTGTAGATGGTCGAGCGGTGATGTCGTTTGAGCGACTGCGGGCGAAAGGTCCCACTCGGTGTGCCATAGATTCCGGTGGAGACCGCCCACGTATAGCGATGCTCGCCATTCACCAGCACGGACATCCGTTGGCTCGACTTGTCGATTCTGACCAGAACGTCAGCGCGCGCGTGAGGCAACCATGACAGCAGCGACAGCGCGACGGCGACACCGGCAAGGGCTCCCTTCGCAAGCTTTTGAGTCATGCACATGCGCTCCGATGCAGCCATAGATGCACTACCACCGGAAGGCTAACGCTCCGTTGCCGTTGACGTGACACTTGCAAGCCCCATGGGGTGGCATTCCTGGTCGGCGGGCAAATGTTCGACTAGTCCAATGACGAAATCCGCCGCCTGCGACCTCCTGACCATCGGCCACTCCAACCTTTCGGCCGACCGTTTCATGGCTCTGCTCACGAGCGCCGGCGTGACCGCCGTCGCCGACGTGCGCTCGATCCCGTTCTCGCGCTGGTGTCCGTGGTTCTCCGCCAAGGCATTGGCGCAGCGGCTCGCCGGCGAGGGCATCGCTTACATCGCCTTGGGTGAGCAGCTCGGCGGCCGCCCGCGCGATCCAACGCTTTATCGCAACGGTGTCGCCGACTACGAGGCGATGGCGGCGAGGCCGGAATTCGTGGCCGGTCTCGAGCGTGTAGTGGATGAGATCGCGCGCCATCGCGTGTGTCTGCTGTGTGCGGAGCGCGAGCCGCTCGACTGCCATCGCTGCCTGCTGGTGGGCCGCGCGCTGGCCGGACGCGGACTGACCCTTGGCCACATCCGCGCCGATGGCACGATCGAACCCCATGCGGAAACGGAAGACCGCCTGCTCGCGCTGGCCGGCGACGAGGCGGACCTCTTTCGCGGCCGTGCCGAGCGCCTCGCCCACGCCTATCGCCGCCGCGCGCAAGCGGTGGCGGCGCGCTCCAAGACTTGAGCATTCTCCCGCAGGTGTTGCAAATAGTTCTCAATTGCAATACCACCAGGCATTTCAGGGAGGATGCAGGTCATGAGTCCGATCACGTCGATATCGCAGGCCACCGCCGCGTTGCTGTTCGCAGCGACGATCGCCCATGCCGCTGGCGACCTGTCGCGGCAAGAACCGATCGAAGTCACGGTCGATCTCGGCAAGCCGGGCCAGCACGTCTTCGTGCCCAATAAATTGCGTTTCGAGACCGGCAAGCTTTACAAGCTGGTCCTGCGCAACCCGAGCAATGACCCGCACTATTTCACCTCACATGCTTTCACGCAGCTCATCTACACGCGCAAGGTCCAGGTCGTGCAGAACCGCGATGGCAAGATGACGACGCTTGCCGAGTTCAAGGGCGCAATCCGCGAGGTCGAGGTTTATCCCGGACAGACCGCCGAATGGTGGTTCGTGCCGGTCGCCGCGGGACGCGTGACCGACTTGCGTTGCGGGATCGTCTCCGATGGCAAGAGCCACGCCGACCACGGCATGGTGGGCGAGATCGTGATCGAGTGAACGGCATCGGTCGATCGCGCCACGCGATGGTGGCGCATCACATGACGGCTCGATGTCCCGCCGACAAAACGCCGTGGTGGCGCCACGCCTGTTCAAAATTCCGCCCACGAGCAAAGGCACGATTCGGCTGCCGGGGAACCGCTTGACTGCACGAATCCTGCGGTTTACCCGGCCCATGCGGAGCGCGGCGCCGAATCAACTCGGCACGAGCTCCGAGGGGCGGCGGAACCCTCGATCGGGGCAAGCATGACGATGATGAAGGCGCTAAGCGGCGCAAGCCGGCGCAGGATCGCACCGCGCACCACTCTCGGGTTGTTCGCTGCATTGCTTCTGCCCTTGAGCGCGGCCGCGCAGGATAAGGGCACCGTCAGTCCGAAGCCGCTGCCGCCGCTTGCCAAGCCGGACGATCCCGCAACGCCGGCCAAGGAGCTGTTCGCCCGCAAGCCCGCGCCCGCACCTTTGCAAGCGCGCACTATCGGTTTCTATTCAAAAGGCTGCCTCGCCGGCGCCAAAGCGCTGCCGATCAACGGTGCGACCTGGCAGGTGATGCGGCTCTCGCGCAACCGCAACTGGGGACATCCCAATCTGATCGAATTCCTGGAGCGGCTCGCCGCCCAAGCGCCGAAGACCGGATGGCGCGGGCTCCTCGTGGGCGACCTGTCGCAACCGCGCGGTGGCCCGATGCTCACCGGCCACGCCAGCCATCAGGTGGGCCTCGACGCCGACATCTGGCTCACGCCCATGCCCAACCGCGAGCTGACCCGGGAGGAGCGGGAAGACATGTCGGCGACCATGATCGTCGCCGAAGACCGCAGGGACGTCGACCCGCAGGTGTGGACGCCGGCGCACACGGCCGTGATCAAGGCGGCGGCGAAGGATCCGCAAGTCGCCCGCATCTTTGTCAACGCGGCAATCAAGAAGGCGCTCTGCCGCGAGGCCGGCAACGACCGGCACTGGCTCGGGAAGGTGCAGCCGTGGTGGGGGCACGATTACCACTTCCACGTCCGCATCAACTGCCCATCCGACAGCCCCGACTGCACGCCGCAGCCGCCGCGGCCCGGCGACGACGGCTGCGGCGCAGAGCTCGACCATTGGTTCACCGAGGCGATTCTGCACCCCAAGCCGTCGCCGATACCGGCGAAGCCCAAGCCGCCGCTCAAGATGGCCGATCTGCCTGACGCCTGCCGTCAGGTGCTGCTGGCGCCGTAGGCGTGCATGCTTGCCGGCGTCGTCCCCGCGAAAGCGGGAACCCATATTCCAGAGACGGTGGTCATAGGTCCCAGCATAAGCGCGTTTACGCGCGTCCATAGCCCGTCGAAGACGGGCGTGAACG
>CBFGVM010000424.1:0-3773 GCA_965652015.1 uncultured Alphaproteobacteria bacterium | reverse complement strand
GGTCACGTGGGTGGGATCGCAGGGCGCGGCGATCGTCACCACCGCCCGCGCCTGCGGTACCTCGGCGGCTGCGGCGAGCATGGCCGTGCCGCCCAGGCTGTGGCCGATGAGAATCGCGGGAGCGCGGGCGCTGCGGCGCAGTTCGTTTGCAGCCGCGACCAGGTCGGCGACATTGGAGGAAAAGCTCGTGTTGGCAAATTCGCCTTCGCTCGAGCCAAGCCCGGTGAAGTCGAAGCGCAGCACGGCGATGCCGAGCGCGGTGAGCCCGTCCGCGACGCGCTTGGCGGCATGGATGTCCTTGCCGCAGGTAAAGCAGTGGGCAAACAGCGCGTAGGCGCGCGGCTCCCCGTCAGGGCGATCGAGCAACGCGGCAAGTTTTTGGCCTTGGGCGTTGGGAAAGTCGAAGCGCTCGGCCGGCATGCTCTCCTCCGCTGGAGTGACCGTCTCCGGCAAAGCACAGCAGGATTTGTGCTGCCCCGCAAAGTGCGCCGCCGGCTTTTGGGTGTGGGTTCCTGAGCGTGATTTGAACCGATCGCGCCGCTTCTGCGACTAATCGGGTGGCGCATTCAGGGATCACTGTATTCGGTGCCGTTTCGCCCGGGATTCAGGGGGCAGCGCCCGGCACGAAAACAGGAAGGGGCTACAATGACTTACTCACGAGTTTTCAGCCGCGGCTTGATCGCCGCCGCACTTGCTGGCGCGGCCGCGCTTCTCACGCTTCCGGGCGCCCAAGCCCAGCCGGGCTATGACGGCCTCTGGAGCGTCGTGATCGTGACCAAGAGCGGTCAATGCGATGCGGCGTATCGCTATCCGATCCGCATCACCAACGGCAATCTCGGCAATGCGGGGTCGGCGCCCATCAACATCTCCGGCAAGGTCGGCAAGAACGGCGCCGTGGTCGTGACCGTCAGCGCCGGCGACAAGAGCGCGACGGGCAAGGGTCGCCTCGGGGGCACCAGCGGCGCTGGGTCCTGGAGCGGCAACGCCAACGGCGCCTGCTCGGGCATTTGGGAAGCCGAGCGTCGCGGCTAATCCCGATCGCCTTCTCAACAGCGAATTGATGCCCGGGCTCGGCCCGGGCATTCTACGCTTCCAGCCTGATGCACATGCAGACGCTCAAACCCTCCCCTGTGGCGCTGCCGCCCGTCCTGATCTACGCGGCGGCACTGACCTGCGGCGTCCTGGCTGGGCTGGCGGCGCAGGTCTACTTGAACGGCGCCGGCTTCGATCTCGCGGGCCTGTGGGAAAATCCGTTGGCGAGCGGCGCGCGACAGCTGCGCACGGCAGGACCCTGGTGGGCGGTCGCGGGTGTCGCCTTCGTCGCAAGCGGAATGACCGCGGCGGCACTCAGTCGCCTCCCCCCGCCCTGGCACCGCTTTCGCCTGATGCGCTGGGTTGCCGGCGCGGCCATCGTGCTCGTGCTTGCGCAGATCGAACATCTCAGCGGCGCGCCCGAGGCCGTGGGCGCCGGCCTCAATGTGGCGGTGAACCTGCTTGCGCTCGTGGTCGCGGCAGTCATGGCGTTGCTGGGTGCCTATGTCGCCGTGCGGCGATAGCGCGGGGGCTGCGCCGCTCCGCCATCGGGACACCGACCCACACAACTTCAGATTGCGGCACCGTCTGCAATTATACTCGCTTGGGCTGTAGCACGATCAAATAATCGCCAAGCCGCTCGAACCTTGACCCACTCTCGCGAGACTAACAGTCACGTAGGGGTGCGCCTAAGCCTCGCCGTCGGGCTGCGCACGGGCGGATTCGGAGACCTTGATGGCATTTGCCGACTACGCGCCGGCACAGGCAGGCGACCAATCGACGAACCGACGCGGTCCCTCGCCCTGGGTGACGGCGCTGCTCACCGCCCTTACGCCTGGCCTTGGCCATCTCTATCTCGGACAGCCCCGCCGTGGCGTCACGCTGTTCATTCTGGTGATCATCGCCGACACGCTGCTGATGTTCGCCATGATGGGCGTGTTGGCGCGGTTTTGGATGTTCGCCGTCAGTTTCGCGCTGCTGGTCGGGTTGTGGGTCTACATCATGGTCGACGCGATTTCGCGCGCCAATCGCATGCAAGACTTCCCGCATCAGTCCTACAATCGGTGGACGACGTACGCCGGAGCCTTCGTGCTCGCCTGCCTGATCTTCGCGGGGCCCTGCATCTATGCCGTCCATGCCAAGTCATCGGGCCGGCTCTTATGGTTGAACGCCCTTACTCCGAGCATGGAGCCCACGCTGCGCCTCGGCGAGTATTTTCTCGCCGACGCTACCTATTATCGCAGCCGCCATCCGAGCCGCGGCGAGATCGCGGTCTACGTTCACCCCAAGCAAGAGCAGGTGCACTACATCAAGCGTATTGTCGCGGTTGAGGGCGACCGCATCGCCATCAAGGGCGGTCGCGCCATCGTCAACGGCGTGATGGTCGAGGAACCTTATATCCAGGCCGGAGATTCACAAGCTCAGTTCGCAAACGAGCCGGAAATCCGGGTGCCGGCCGCACATGTGTACGTGCTGGGCGACAATCGCGCCGAGAGCGTCGACAGTCGCGACTACGTGGCACACGGCCCGGTCCCCGCGGCGAATCTGATCGGGCGCGTCACCGATATCGCCATCTCCCGCCACTTGCTGCGCATGGGGCGTTGGGTCGGCACACCAAGCAATCCCTAGACCACGTTCCTGCAAAAATCGAGACGGTGCATGTGACAAGCAGCGAGCGACGCTGTCTAAAGTCATCACGCGCTAGCGCACCAATTCCCGCATCGCTCGATCCAAGCCGTCCAGCGTCAGCGGATACATCCGCCCGGCCATGAGCTGGCGCATCATGCGGATCGACTGGGTATACTCCCAATCCTTCTCCAACACGGGATTGAGCCATACACAGGCCGGATAGGTTCGTGCCACGCGCTCCATCCAGATCGCGCCGGCCTCCTCGTTGAAGTGCTCGACCGAACCGCCGGGCGCCATGATCTCGTAAGGCGACATCGAAGCGTCGCCGACGAAGATCACCTTATAGTCGTGAGGATAGGTGTGCAGCACGTCCCATGTCGGCGCGGTCTCGTCGAAGCGCCGGCGGTTTTCCTTCCACACTCGCTCGTAGAGGCAATTGTGGAAGTAGAAGTGCTCCATATGCTTGAACTCGCTGCGCGCGGCCGAGAACAGCTCCTCGGTGGCCTTGATGTGCCAATCCATTGATCCGCCCACGTCGAAGAACAGCAGCACCTTCACGGCGTTGTGGCGCTCCGGCCGCATCAGGATGTCGAGATAGCCTTTGTGGGCGCTGCCCTTGATGGTTCCGTCGAGATCGAGCTCCTCGGGTGCGCCGGTGCGGGCGAACCTGCGCAGCCGGCGCAACGCCATCTTGATGTTGCGCGTGCCCAGCTCGACCTGGTCGTCGAGATCCTTGAACTCGCGCCGATCCCAGACCTTGACCGCGCGAAAGTTGCGGTTCTCGTCTTGGCCGATGCGCACGCCTTCGGGATTGTAGCCGTAGGCGCCGAAGGGCGAGGTGCCCGCGGTGCCGATCCATTTCTTGCCGCCCTGGTGGCGGCCCTTCTGCTCTTTCATGCGCTGGCGCAAAAGCTCGAGGAGCTTGTCCAGCCCGCCGATTGCCTCGATCTTTCTCTTTTCCTCCTCGGTCAGATATTTTTCGGCGAGTTTCTTGAGCCACGCGGCCGGGATTTCGGCGCTGAGCGCTTCACTCATCAGCTCGAGCCCCTCGAACACGTGGCCGAACACGCGGTCGAACTTGTCGAGGTTGCGCTCGTCCTTCACCAGCGCCG
>CBFGVM010000423.1:0-3773 GCA_965652015.1 uncultured Alphaproteobacteria bacterium | reverse complement strand
ACGTCGCTTGCTGAAACCCTGTGTGGATCTCTCGTTCGCCGCTTGCCGTGGTGGGCTCCCGGGGGAGGGGACGCCGTGGCTTGGATCTTCGTTCAATCGAAAGAGAGCGCGGCTGTGAGTCCAATAGTGCCCGTGTCGCACACCGAGCAGACACTGCGCCGCCTCGCGGCCGAGCGCATCCTCGTGCTCGACGGCGCCATGGGCACCATGATCCAGGCGCTCGGGCTCGACGAGGAAGGCTATCGCGGCGCGCGCTTCGATGCATGGAACCGCGAGGTGCGCGGCAACAACGATCTCCTCATTCTCAGCCAGCCCGCCAAGGTCCGCGACATTCACCTCGCTTATTTCCGCGCCGGAGCCGACATCGTCTCGACCAATACCTTCTCCTCGACGCGCATCGCGCAAGCCGATTACGGGATGGCGGACATTGCCCATGAACTCAATGTCGAAGGCGCCAAGCTCGCCCGCGCCGCGGCCGATCTCGCGCAGGGCGAGGACGGCCGTCCGCGTTTCGTCGCCGGGGCGATCGGGCCGACCAACCGCACCGCCTCGATTTCTCCCGATGTCGCCAATCCCGGTTTCCGCGCCATCACCTTCGACGAGCTGCGCAGCGCCTATGCCGAGCAGGTCAAAGGGCTGCTCGAGGGCGGGGCCGATCTCCTGTTGATCGAGACGATCTTCGATACGCTCAACGCAAAGGCGGCGATCGCGGCGATCACCGACGTCACCGAACAAGGTGGCATCCGCGTTCCGGTGATGATCTCCGGCACCATTACCGATCGCTCGGGGCGGCTGCTCTCCGGGCAGACGCCGGCGGCATTCTTGAACTCGGTGCGCCATGCCGCGCCGTTCTCGATCGGACTCAACTGCGCGCTCGGTGCGCGCGAGATGCGCGCCCATATCGCGGAGATTGCGCGCATCGCCGATACTTTCGTGTGCGCCTACCCCAATGCGGGTCTGCCCAACGAGTTCGGCCGCTACGACGAGAGTCCATGCTTCATGGCCGAACTGCTCGGGGAGTTCGCGGACGCCGGCCTCGTCAATATCGTCGGTGGCTGCTGCGGCACCACGCCGGAACACATCCACGAGATCGTGCGCGCGGTCGAGGGCAAAGCGCCGCGGCGCATTCCCGAAGTGCCGCGGCTGCTGCGGCTCTCCGGACTCGAGGCCTTCGCGCTCACGCCGGAAATTCCCTTCGTCAACGTGGGCGAGCGCACCAACGTCACCGGCTCGGCCAAATTCCGGAAGCTCATCACCGCGGGCGACTATGCGGGCGCGCTGGCAGTCGCGCGCGATCAGGTCGAGAACGGCGCGCAAATCATCGACGTGAACATGGATGAGGGCCTGCTCGATTCCGAGAAGGCCATGACCACCTTCCTCAACCTGATCGCAGCCGAGCCCGACATCGCGCGCGTGCCGGTCATGGTCGATTCCTCGAAATTCTCGGTGATCGAGGCGGGGCTCAAATGCCTGCAAGGCAAGCCGGTGGTGAACTCGATCTCGCTGAAAGAGGGCGAGGCATCGTTCATCGCCCATGCCAAGACCGTGCGCCGCTACGGTGCCGCCGTCGTGGTGATGGCCTTCGACGAACAGGGCCAAGCCGACACGCTCGAGCGCAAGTGCGCGATCGCGCAACGCGCCTACCGCATTCTGGTCGAGAAAGTCGGCTTCCCGCCCGAGGACATCATCTTCGATCCCAACATTTTCGCCATCGCCACCGGAATGGAGGAGCACAACGGTTACGGCGTCGCTTTCATCGAGGCCGCGCGCTGGATCCGGGCGAACTTGCCGCACGCCCATGTCTCCGGCGGCGTGTCGAACCTGTCGTTCTCGTTCCGCGGCAACGAGCCGGTGCGCGAGGCGATGCACTCCGTGTTCCTCTATCACGCGATCAAGGCCGGCATGGACATGGGCATCGTCAATGCCGGGCAAATTGCCGTCTATGACGATCTCGACCCGGAACTGCGCGCCGCTTGCGAGGACGTCGTGCTCAATCGCAACGCCGACGCGGCCGAGCGGCTGCTCGCGCTCGCCGAGCGCTATCGGGGCCACGGCAAGGAAAAGAAGGAGGCCGATCTCGCCTGGCGCGAGCGGCCGGTCGACGAGCGGCTCTCCCACGCGCTCGTGCACGGCATCACCGATTTCATCGAAAGCGACGTGGAGGAAGCCCGGGGCAAAGCCGAGCGCCCGCTGCACGTCATCGAAGGCCCGCTCATGGACGGCATGAACGTGGTCGGCGATCTGTTCGGCTCCGGTCGCATGTTTCTGCCGCAGGTGGTCAAATCCGCGCGTGTGATGAAGCAGGCGGTGGCCTACCTGATGCCGTTCATGGAGCAGGAAAAGAAAGAGAAGGGTTTGGATAGGAAGAGCGCCAACGGCAAGATCGTCATGGCCACGGTCAAGGGCGATGTGCACGATATCGGCAAGAACATCGTCGGCGTCGTGCTTCAGTGCAACAACTACGACGTCGTCGATCTCGGCGTCATGGTGCCGGCGGCGAAAATTTTGGAGACGGCGCAGCAGGAGCAGGCGGATATCATCGGGCTGTCCGGCCTTATCACGCCCTCGCTCGACGAGATGTGCCATGTCGCTGCCGAGATGGAGCGGCAAGGATTCGATCTGCCGCTCTTGATCGGCGGCGCCACCACGAGCCGCGTGCACACCGCGGTGAAAATCCATCCGAACTACCGGCGCGGGCAGACGGTCTATGTCACCGACGCAAGCCGTGCCGTCGGCGTCGCCGGCAATCTGATGTCGCGCGAGGCGCGGCCCGCCTATCTCGCCGAAATTCGCCAGGAATACGCCCGTATCGCCGCGGCGCACGCGCGCGGCGAGGCCGCCAAGCAGCGGCTGTCGCTCGTGGATACGCGCGCGAACGCGCTCAAGCTCAACTGGTCGGGAAACTATGTTCCGCCGCAGCCGAGCTTCATCGGCACGCGCATGCTTGAGGATTATCCGATCGCGGAGCTTCGCGACTACATCGACTGGTCGCCGTTTTTCGCCACCTGGGAGCTGGTCGGCAAGTTTCCCGCCATCCTCGATGACGCGAAGTACGGACCTGCCGCGCGTAGCTTGTTCGACGACGCCCAGGCGATGCTCGAGCGCATCGCATCCGAGCGCTGCCTGCGCGCTAGCGCGGTGTTCGGATTCTGGCCGGCTAATTCCGACGGGGACGATATCCTCGTTTATGGCGATGAGGCGCGCACCCGTCCGCTCGCGGTGCTGCACACGCTGCGCCAGCAGCTCGTCCGCCGCGAGGGACGCGCCAATATCGCGCTGGCGGATTTTGTGGCGCCGCGCGCGAGCGGACTTGCCGACTACATCGGCGCGTTCATGGTCACGGCCGGACTCGGCGAGGACGAGGTGGCGGAACGCTTCAAGCGTGCCAACGACGACTATTCGGCGATCATGATCAAGGCGCTGGCCGATCGGCTGGCCGAAGCGTTTGCCGAGCGCCTGCACCAGCGCGTGCGCCGGGAATTCTGGAGCTACGCACCGGATGAAGCGCTTACCAATGCCGAGCTGATCGGGGAAAAATATCGTGGCATCCGTCCGGCGCCCGGCTATCCCGCGCAGCCCGACCACAGCGAGAAGGCGGCCTTATTCGCGCTGCTCGACGGCGAGCGGCGGATCGGCGTGAAACTGACCGAGAACTTTGCGATGTGGCCAGGCGCCTCCGTCTGCGGCCTCTATTTCAGCCATCCCGAGAGCCATTATTTCGGCGTCGGCAAGATCGAGCGCGATCAGGTCGAGGACTATGCCGCGCGCAAGGG
>CBFGVM010000422.1:0-3774 GCA_965652015.1 uncultured Alphaproteobacteria bacterium | reverse complement strand
CCCACTCCAACGAGCGCAACTGCAGCATGAGAACTCGCTCCGCACTCAGTTTCCCTTGGCTTGGCTCCGGCGATACGCCGTGTCCGCTTCGCTCTAAAAGCGGACAAAAGAGAGATCGTCTCCCTAGGTCCGCTTTGTGCCCATAAGCGGAAATTCTGCGATCTGACTGACTTGATGCTTGAGTAGCACTAGCATCGCGAGTTGCAGACGCTGCGCCTGCGCTGGAGCCGCCATGTGGTCTCGCCCGCTCGCCCTCGCTTTGCTCCTGCTACCCGCCCCGGCTCTAGCCGGCGTCAAGGAGAAGGTCGCGGCCCTCGCTCCGCCGGCGTTGGTGCTCGTGATGGACGCCAAGGGCAACGAGTTGGTGGCCCAGAACACTGATGAGCCCTTCGTCCCGGCCTCCGTCACCAAGATCGTGACGGCTTGGCTGGCGATGGAGGTCCTTGGCGGCGGCTACCGCTTTGCGACCCGCTTCTACCTCGACGACAAGCGGGTGCTTTACGTGCGCGGAGGCGGCGATCCTTTCTTGATTTCAGAAGAACTCGCGCCGCTCGCGACGGAGCTGGTCGCAGCGGTCGGCGACAAGCCGATCACCGGCATCGTCCTAGACGCGAGCTACTATCCTTCGAACCTCCGCATCCCGGGCATCGTGGACACCAACGAGTCCTACAATGCGGTGAACTCGGCGCTGGCGGTGAATTTCAACACTGTCTACGCCGTGCGCAGCGGCAACACGGTGCGCTCGGCCGAGAAGCAGACCCCGATCACCCCGCTCGCGATCGCCCAGTTCCGGCTGCGGGGACCCAAGGGAAGCGGCCGCATCAGCCTGAGCCAGGACCCCGCGGTGAGCCTGCAATATGCCGGCGAACTGATCGCCGCGTTCATCGAGCGGGCCGGCGGCAGCGTGAAGGGCAAGATCTCGAGCGGAACCGTACGGAAGGGAGTCGAGCCGATCTACGTTCACCGACAGTCGCGTACCCTTTCGCAGATCCTGGTCCAGCTGCTGCGCGCCTCGAACAACTACATTGCCAACCAGATCTTCCTGGAGATCGGCGCGCACCGCCGGGGCGGGCCAGTCAGCCTCGAGAAGTCGCTCCAGGTCGCGAACGAGATGCTCGCCGCGCACGGCCTCGCCGCGGCCATCCATCTCGAGGAGGGCTCGGGCATCAGCCGCAACAACCGCTTCACCGCCCGCGGCCTCGCCAAAGTGCTCGAGCTCTTCGAGCCCCACGCCGGCCTGCTCCGCGGCCCTCACGGCGGTATGAACAAGACCGGCGCCTTGGACGGGGTCCGCACGCTCGCGGGCTACGCCGACACTTCCGGCCACGGGCGGGTGCGTTTCGTGATCTCGCTCCCGAGCAATGACGGCGAGATGCGCTTCCGGCTGCTTCGGGCGATCGAGTCCGGGCTGTAGCCGGAGCCTCGCCCACCCGCGGATGTTCCCCCACGCGGCGCGAAAAGAATTGAAGAAGGGTGGATTATCTGTCCACTAAGCTTTCCGCGAAGGCTCAAGCTAGAGCAGGCTCGCGGCCGCGATCACGATCCCTGTGACGAAAGCGGCGAGGCAAGAGAACAGCAGCAGATCATGCAGGATGAGGGCCATAGGAAATCCCCTATGCAGCGCCGAGGGCGCGCACGAATATCTCGGCCGGAAGGCGGCGGCGATTGTTAGGTCAGTGCAAAATGGGGACAACTCGCCGTCCACCGCTATAGGGTCGAATTATCTGGGGACAATGCCCGCGCTAGTGGCATGTCCGCTTCGCACCAACAGCGGACATGGAGGTTAAGATCGCGCTGAGCAGAGCATAGCCCGGATCGCGTAAACGCGCTTATGGCTCATGCGGGCTACTGATGTTGCGGGGGCAATGATGAAATCTCCACGTCGGCAATTTCTGCGTCTGGCCAGCGGTGCGGCCGCGCTGGGAGCCGTTTCGCGTTTCGGTTGGGCGCAGGCCTATCCGACGCGACCGGTGCACGTCATCGTCGGATTCCCCGCTGGCAACAACATCGACATTGTTGCACGGCTGATCGGCCAGCGGCTTTCGGAACGGCTCGGCCAGCCGTTCGTTATCGACAATCGCCCGGGCGCCAGCGGCAACATCGCCGCCGAGGCGGTCGTGCGCGCCCCCGCGGACGGCCATACGCTGCTGATGACGGGCACCTTCAACGCGATCAACGCAACGCTCTATGAGAACCTCAGCTTCAATTTCATCAGGGACATCGCCCCGGTCGCGAGCCTGTCGCGCACCGCCGGCGTGATGGAAGTCAACCCTTCGTTCCCGGCCAAGACCGTCCCTGAGTTCATCGCCTACGCGAAGGCCAATCCCCGCAACGTCTTGATGGCGTCGGCTGGACCTGGGAGCGCGCCGGGTCTCTATGGCGAGCTGTTCAAATCCATGGCCGGCGTCGACTTGGCGGTGGTGAACTATCGCGGCTCGCCGGCTGCGCTGACTGATCTCATTGCCGGCCACGTTCAGGTGATGTTCGACCCGATTGCCTCATCGGTCGGCTATATCAAGGCAGGTCAGTTGCGGGCCTTGGGCGTGACGACAGCCAAACGCATCGAGGTATTGCCCGACGTTCCAACGATCGGCGAATTCGTGCCGGGCTACGAGGCGAGCGGTTGGCAGGGGATCGGCGCGCCGGCAAACACGCCGCCGCAGATCATCGCCCTCCTCAATAAGCTGGTGAATGAGGCGCTTGCCAGCGCGGAGTTCAAGGCGCGGTTCGTCGATTTGGGCTTGGAGCCCTATGCAACCTCGCCCGCCGAGTTCGGCAAGTTCATTGTCGATTACACCGAGAAGTGGGGCAAGGTGATCCGGGATGCCAACATCAAGCCGAATTGAGGGCGTGGGCCGGCTCCTCATTTGGTCTTGGACGTATGCAACCTGATCTCTTGCGGCGCCGTGAAGCAATCGCTCTCCTCGCCACTATTGCCGTGGCGTGGGGGACCAGCTGGCCGGTCATCAAGGCGATCCTGCAAGACCTGCCTCCATTGTGGGCGGTGGGGCTCCGGTCCGTGATCGGCACGACGATCTTGTTTGCGATCTCGGCATTCCGACGAAATGTCGTGCTTCCGAAACGCGGCGACATCGCAGTCGTGCTCAACATTGCGCTGCTGCACATGGTTGCGTTCACTGGGCTGATTAGCATCGGGCTCCAGTTCGTTCCGGCCGGACGCTCGGTCGTTCTCGGTTATACCACTCCGCTCTGGGTAACCGTTGGAGCGCGTGTATTCCTCGGCGAAACTCTGACGCCATCACGCACAATGGGACTCATAGTCGGTGTATCCGGGCTCTTGTTTCTCTTCGACCCTTCTACGTTTGATTGGAGCGATCGGAATGCGGTGATCGGAAATGCTTTGGTGCTCGCGGCGGCCTTTTGTTGGGCCGTTAGCATTCTGCATGTGCGGGCCCACAAATGGGTCTCGACGCCGTTCGAGCTCGTGCCCTGGCAGGCATTGCTCGCGACATGCGCGCTCATGCTGTTGGCACTTACGTTTGAAGGGGTGCCGCAGATTGAATGGAACGCTCGCTTAGTTGTCTTGCTGCTCTATGGCGGGGCCGTCGGTATCGCACTGCCCTATTGGGCCATGCAGACCGTCAACCGTAGCCTGCCGGCAGTCACGACCGCACTAGGACTACTGGCGGTTCCAATCGTTGGCGTGGCTTGCTCGTCGATAGCGTTGGGCGAACCACTCAATTTCGCGCTGCTTGCGGCGACCGTCCTCATCGTCGGCGGCATTGCCCTGGGGCTGAGCGATCCAATCGTCAG
>CBFGVM010000421.1:0-3782 GCA_965652015.1 uncultured Alphaproteobacteria bacterium | reverse complement strand
CAATCCCAAATTGCGCACCTTAGCCATGGTGCATGTCGCGATGTCCGACGCGATCAACACGGTGCAGAATCGCTACACCCGCGTCGTTGCGACGCTTCCGGCCACACCGGGCGCGTCGGCCGAAGCTGCGGCCGCGCCGGCCGCGCGACAGATCCTCATCCAGATCTATCCGGAACAGAAAGCCAAGATCGAAGAGGCCTACGCGGAATCGCTGAAGGCGATTCCGGACGGGCCCGCCAGGACCGAAGGCATCAAGCTCGGTATGGCGGTGGCCGAAGCGGTGCAGGCCGACCGCGCCAACGACGGCACCAACGTCGCGGGCACCTACCGGCCGCACACGACCCCTGGGGCCTACATCACGACGGCGCTGCCGTTGTGGGAGCAATATGCGCGCGCGAAGCCATGGGTGCTCAAGAGCGCCGACCAGTTCCGGCCCGGCCCGCCGCCGGCCCTGTCGAGCGCGGAATGGGCCCGCGACTATAACGAGGTGAAGAGCCTCGGCGGCACCAAGAGTACGGCGCGCACGCGTGAGCAGACCGAGGCGGTTACATTTTGGGAGAACGTCAATTTCGGCCCCGCCTGGCAAGCGGCGGCGCGCGAGCTCTCGATCCAGAAAGAACTGCCGCTCGCCGAATGTGCCCGCCTGTTCGCGCTGCTCAACATGAGCCTGGCGAACGCCTACATCGTCAACTGGGACGCCAAGTACACCTACAATTTCTGGCGCCCCGTCACCGCGATCCGCAATGGCGACCAGGACGGCAACGATGCAACCGAGCGCGATGCTGCCTGGGTGTCATTCAATCCGACCCCGCTGCATCCCGAATACCCCTCGCAGGCGACCTTCAACGCGACGATCGCGACGGCGGTCCTGGAATCGGTGTTCGGCCCGCTGAAGGCCATTGCGTTCACGGCGACCGATGTGCGGGATCCGAAGCGGACGCGGCAGTTCGCCAGCCTGGCGGATATGGCCGAGGAGCAGAAGAATGTCCGCGTCTGGGGCGGCGTTCACTACAGATTCGCGATCCGCACCAGCGAGGACGTGGCCCCAAAGGTCGCGGCCTACATGATCGAGAACACGCTCAAGCCGGTACGTTGAGCTCGTGAGGGCGAAACCCCGGATTCGCCGCGCGAATCCGGGGCTCCGCCGCGAACGTGATAACTTCAGCTTACCCCGAGGTCTGGGGCCGCCGGATGCACACGACCCATTCTCATGCGCCTGAGAGCTGCGCTTGGACGAGGTCAACGTGGTAATATTGTTTGAATTCTGCGGATGGAAGCCATGAGAGACAACGGACACTTCAAGCTTGCCGCGATTCAGGCGGCACCGGTGGTGTTTGATCGCGAGGGATCGGCGGAGAAGGCCTGCCGCCTCATTAAAGAGGCTGGCGCGATGGGAGCCACCATCGCAGCCTTCGGCGAAACCTGGCTGCCAGGCTACCCGTTCTTCGCCTTCTCTCAGATGAGGCCGCTCACTTGGCAAGCCATGGCAGAGTATCTCGCCAGCGCTGTCGATATTCCAAGCCCGACCACCGATAAACTTTGCACAGCCGCCAAAGCAGCCGGCATCGATGTCGTGATCGGTGTGGTCGAGCGAGACACCCGCACCCGCGGAACGGTCTATTGCACACTGCTGTTCATCGGCAGGGAAGGTCGAATTTTGGGACGCCACCGCAAGCTCAAGCCGACGTTTTACGAACGCGCAGTATGGGGCGAGGGCGATGCGGCAGGGCTGAGAACTTACGAGCGACCGTATGCTCGAGTCAGCGGCCTAAACTGCTGGGAGCATAACCTCATGCTGCCAGGTTACGTGCTTGCGGCCCAAGGAACTCAGATTCACGTCGCAGCTTGGCCTGGACGCGAGCCGCCCTCGGCTCCGCCAGGGCTGGTGTCCTTGTGGCCGCGCCAGTTGCTTCTGTCCCGGGCATTCGCATCCCAGGCTGCGTGCTACGTCATCGCCGCGGCAGGTGTGCGCCTCACGTCAGATACACCCGAGCGCTACAGAGAACTTTCCACATTCGAGCACACGGGCGACAGCTACATCATAGACCCGCGCGGGGAAATCATTGCCGGCCCGGCTCAGGGTGAAACGATTCTGATGGCTGAAGGGTCGATGGAAGCCGTTCTTGCAGCCAAGGCAGTGTCGGACATTGGTGGTCATTATTCTCGCCCAGATATCTTGCGACTGATCATTGACAGCGCTCCGCGCAAGCAGGTCGCCGAGGTTGCTGCTTCCGAAGAAGATGCCATGCGCCCCGCCGAACAACTCGTTCCACTAGCGAATGATCTGCGTGCTTCAGCGGCGGAATGAGGGCCCGCTTGCTGCACTGCATGAGTCCGGAAGTGGCACAAAGCGGACCTAGCGACATGTCTGGCTATTTGGTCGCTTTCGGCGGCAAAGCAGACATCAAACCACGGACCGGCGGACAATATGAGTACATGGCCTAACCCCGGCGCCGCTGAATGACCCGAAGGCCGTTCCGACGGTCTTTGCCGGCGGCTGACGCATTGCAAAATCGCTGCCACACCCGCTGACTGATCCTTGCCAGTTCGATATTCTGTCATCGGCTCCCGGCGCATGAGGGACCGGATGCAGCGCGAGCAATTGCGACGGCGCGAGTTCATCGCGCTCATCGGCAGCGCGGTCATCGCATGGCCGCTCGCGTTTGTTGCCGCGTGTATTCTGGCAACCGGCTCCGCAGCGGCGCAGACCTACCCCAATCGTGCGATCACCCTCGTGGTGCCGTACCCGCCCGGCGGCGCGACCGATGCGATTGCGCGCATCATGCAGGACAGCATGTCGCAATCGCTCGGCCAGCAGATCATCATCGACAACATCGGCGGAGCGGGCGGCATGATCGCCGCCAGCCGCGCGGCGCGCGCCGCGCCCGACGGCTATACGTTCCTGCTGCATCAGGTCGCGCTGGCGGCAGGCATGACGCTTTACCCGAAGCTCGACTTCGATGCCGAAAAGGATTTCGTCCCGATCGGCCTCATCAACACCGCCGCTTCGACCCTTGCGGCGCGTCCGACGCTGCCGCCGAACAATATCGCCGAGCTGGTGCGCTGGATGAAGGAGCCCGGACAGAACGTGAAGATCGCCCATGCCGGCGTCGGCGCGTTCGGTCATCTGGCGGGCGTGCTGGTCGCCCAGGAGATCGGCGCGACCGTCACGCAAGTCCCTTATCGCGGCGCCGGCCCCGCGCTCAACGACCTGCTGGGGGGCGTCGCCGATCTGAGCTCACTGTCGGCCGTGGCCGCCACACCCTTGGTGAGGGCCGGCAAACTTAAGGCCTATGCCATCATCGGTAGAAGCCGCTTCGCCGGCCTGCCGGAGCTGCCGACCATGGGAGAGGTCGGCTACAAGAAACTCGACCTCGATTTCTGGCACATGTTTCTCGCGCCCGCCGGCGCGCCGCGGCCGATCATCGACAAGCTCAACGTGGCGCTGCGCCACGCGCTCGCCGACGCCAAGGTGCGCAAGACGTTCGAAGAAGGCGGCATGGAGGTGTTTCCGCCCGACCAGCAGACGCCGGAAGCCGCGGCCGCGCGGCTCAAGAGCGAGATCAAACTCTGGGGCGACGTGATCCGCGCCAACAACATTGCGGCTCAGTAGTGACCAACGGCGGCTTAGCCTCACTCTCCCCTCATTCGATCACCTCGTCGGCGCGGGCGAGCATCACCGGGGAAACATCTTGCGCGCCGATTACAAGCCGGCGAGTGCCTTATTGTAGTAGGACAGGTCGATGTAGCGATCCGGCGGCGGCGGATTGCCGCCCCATTGT
>CBFGVM010000420.1:0-3788 GCA_965652015.1 uncultured Alphaproteobacteria bacterium | reverse complement strand
AATCCGCTCTATATCGACGTGACCGCGATCCCGGAATTTTCCGGGCAAACGCCGGGCGAAATCGGGCGGCTCCGTCGCACCGACATGGTCGACTATGCCGCGAGCGCCCGCCTCAAACTCACGGCCTTGCGGCAAGCCTACCGGAATTTTTGCGAGCGGCCGCAATCCGGGCGGAAAGAGGACTTCGAATCGTTCTGCCAAGAGCGGGGCCGCACGCTTGAGCTGTTTGCTGCCTTCGAAACGCTGCGGCGGCGCTTCAATAGAGTGTGGTGGGAATGGTCCGAAGAATGGCGCAAGCCTGACGATCGCACGTTTGCGCGTCTGCGCGAAAGCGATGGCGACGAATTGCTCTTTCATCAATTTCTGCAGTGGATCGCCGACCGCCAGCTCAAGGCCTGCCGGGATACGGCGAAGCGGCGCGGAATGCCGGTGGGCCTCTACATCGACCTTGCCGTCGGCGTCGATGCGGGCGGCGCCGACGCCTGGATCGAGCAGGGGAGCATGTTGAACGGACTTTCGGTCGGCGCGCCGCCTGACGCCCTCCAGCCGGCCGGACAGGATTGGGGGCTCACCACCTACAATCCGCATGGACTGATCACGCGGCAGTTCGAGCCGCTGCGCGAGATGCTGCGTGGGGCGATGCGCTATGCCGGCGCCATCCGGCTCGATCACGTGCTGGGGCTGATGCGGCTCTATGTTATTCCGCGCAACGGCAGCGCGCGGGCCGGCGCCTATCTGCGCTTTCCATTCACGCAGATGCTTGCGGTGATCGCCGAGGAAAGCAGGCAGCATTGCTGCATTGTCATCGGCGAGGACCTGGGCACCGTCCCGGAGAATTTCCGCGAAACGCTCTCGGCCTGGGGCGTCTGGTCATATCTCGTCATGGTGTTTGAGCGCGAATGGGATGGCTCGTTCCGTCCACCTGAACGGTATGTCGAGAAAGCACTGGCAACGTTCGCCACGCACGATCTTCCGACCTATGCGGGCTGGATGAGCGGACACGACTTGGCGGTCAAGCGTGCGATCGGATTCGATCCGGGGGAAACCGACGAGGATCGCGAGCGTTCGCGCTCTGCTTTGCGCGCGGCGACAGCGCCGAATGATCCGCATGCCGCCGGCTTCGAGAAGGTGGTGGAGTTTCTGGCGGCGACGCGATCCCGGCTGGTGGCGATCGCGATCGAGGATGTGCTTGGCGTCGAAGATCAGATCAACGTGCCGGGCACGCTGACCGAGCATCCGAACTGGCGACGGCGGTTGCCAGTCGAATTGGAGGATCTCGGCGGCGATCAGCGATTGCTGCGCATCGCGGCGGTCTTTGCTCGTGCCGGCCGCAGCTCCACCGCGTCGGCTTGACCGAACTGCCGCGCAACCGTCTGGATATCGTCGAGCGTTGGCAGGCCGGCTTCATTGCCGAGGTGCTGCACCTTGAAGGCGGCCGCGTGCTGGGCAAAACGGAAGTGCTCCTCCCAGCGCTTCTGCGGATTGCTCAGGTAGGAATAGACATAGGCGCCGTGGAATACGTCGCCCGCGCCGCTGGTGTCGCGGACGCGGGCGGCCGGCACCGGCAGGGCCGGCGTTTGCCTGACCTCGCCACTCTCGTCGTACCAAAGCAGTCCGCGTTCGCCGAGGGTCACGCCCCCGATCCGCACGCCGCGGCTTTTCAGGTAATCGAGCGTTGCCGGCGGCGTCTTGTCCAGTTGCTGGCAGAAGCGCTCGGCGACCATGGCCACGTCGATGAACGTGAGAAGATCGTGCGTGTTGGTGCGCAGCCCGCCGCCATCGAGCGACGTGAGGATGCCAGCCTCACGGCACCGCTGCGCGTAATAGATCGCGGCGTCGGCCTGATGGCCATCGACGTGCAGCGCGCGGCAGCCGGCCAGATCGAGCTGGGGGAAGGGGGTAAGGTAATGGTCGTCGCGGCAGCGCACGATGGCGCGCTTGCCGTCCTTCGGCATGATGAAGGACAGCGATGATTTCTCGACCTTGCGGGCGTGCAACTTGATGTCGTACTTCGCCACCATGTCGAGGAACATGTTGCCAAGCCAATCGTCGGCCAAGGTCGTGAGCAGGTCCGGCTTGATCGAAAGCTTGGCGCAGCAGAAGGCCGCGGTGACGGCATTGCCGCCGAACGACACGGCGTATTCCGCCGCCACCGATTTCTCGTCGCCGACGGGCATATGGTCGGCGAGAAAGGTCACGTCGATGTAGGTCTGGCCGATGAACAACGCCTGCATCGTCTAGTCCACCTCGATGCCCCAGATTTCTTCGGCATATTCCCGGATGGCGCGGTCGGAGGAGAACCACCCCATGCGGGCGGTGTTGAGAATGCTCTTGCGCCACCACGCCGCCGGTTGCCGCCACAGCTCGTCGACAGCACGTTGCGCCTCCCAGTAGGCGTCGAAATCCGCCGCCACCATGAATGTATCGTAGTCGAGCACCGCTTGGATGAGCGCGCTGTAGCGGCCGGTGTCATGCGAGGAAAACTGCCCGTCGGCGATCGCGTTCAGCACCTGTGCCAGCCGCGGTGATGCGTTCGCAGCGTCACGGCCGGTGAAACGCGCACGCCGCTTCGCTTCGACCTCGGCGGCGGTCAGCCCGAAAATGAACAGGTTCTCGCTGCCGACCCGGTCGCGGATTTCCACGTTGGCGCCGTCGAGCGTGCCGATCGTGAGCGCGCCGTTGAGGGCAAGTTTCATATTACCGGTGCCGGAGGCTTCCATGCCGGCGGTTGAAATCTGTTCCGACAGATCGGCGCCGGCGATAATGTCCTCCGCGAGGCTTACGCTGTAGTTCGGCAAGAACACGACCTTGAGCCGGTTTCCGACAGCCGCGTCGGCGTTGACCACCCGCGCCACGTCGTTGATCAGCTTGATGATCAGCTTGGCGCGCTCGTAGCTCGGCGCCGCCTTGCCGGCAAAAATCTTCACGCGCGGGCTCCAGTCGCGTTGCGGCTCCGCGCGAATGGCTTGATAGAGCGCGACAGTCTCCAGCAGATTCAAAAGCTGCCGCTTGTACTCGTGGATGCGCTTGATCTGGACATCGAAGATCGCGGCGGGATCGACGTGCAATCCGACCAGATCGACGATGCACTCGGCCAGACCCTGCTTGTTGCGGGCGCGGGCGGATGCGTAACGGTCCACGAAGCCCGGGTTCTCCGCAAGGCTTTCGATCTGGTGCAGCGCCGAGGGGTCGTCGAGCACGCGCTCGCCGACGGTGCGAGTCAGCAGAGTCGTAAGGTCCGGATTGGCCTCGTAGAGCCAGCGGCGGAAGCTGATGCCGTTGGTCTTGTTGACAATGCGATCGGGATAAAGCGCCGCGAGGTCCCGGAAGACTGTCTGGCGCATGAGATCGGTGTGCAGCGCGGACACGCCGTTGACCTTGTGTGAGCCAACGAACGCCAGGTGGCCCATGCGCACGCGTTTCTCGTCATCCTCCTTGATGATCGAAAGCGCCGCCAGAGCGCCGGGATCGGTGATACCCGCTTCGCGGGCGTCGGTGAGATGCCGCCAGTTGATCAGATAGATGATCTGCAGATGGCGCGGCAGCAGGCGGCCGAACAGCGCCACCGGCCAGGTCTCGATCGCTTCCGGCAACAGCGTATGGTTGGTGTAGCTCAGCGTGGCCTTGGTGATGGCCCAGGCGTCATTCCACGGCATGTCGTGCTCATCCACCAGGATGCGCATGAGCTCGGCGACGGCGAGCGCCGGATGCGTGTCGTTGAGCTGGATGGCGGCATGCTCGGGCAGCGAACGCAGATCGCCGAAGCGCTGGAGATGCCGCCGCGCAAT
>CBFGVM010000419.1:0-3791 GCA_965652015.1 uncultured Alphaproteobacteria bacterium | reverse complement strand
AGGATTCATTACCTCGAAGCTGGCCGCGGTGATCCGGTCATTCTGCTGCATGGAACGGGCGGGGAGGGCGCCCGCTGGATGCCGACCATCGAGGGCCTTGCTTCGAGCTTTCGCATCATCTCGCTCGATCAGATCGGATTCGGCCAATCCGACAAACCGCTGACGACTTACCATAGCGGGGTATTCGCGGGTTTTCTCGCACGCTTCATGAAAGCGATCGGTGTACCGAGGGCTACAATTATTGGGCAATCCATGGGTGCAGGTGTCGCTCTTCAACTGGCGGTGCATAACCCGGAAATGGTTGAACGGCTCGTGCTGGTCAATGGCGGCAGCTATCGCGCGGCCTCTGATCCCCCGCCGCCTCCTCCGAATTGGCACGACCGGCAAATTGCGAATGCCGGAACTCTGGAGGAGAGTCGCGAGTATTTGCGAAAGCTCTACTACGACCACAGCTTCGTGACAGAGGAATTGGTAGAGCAGAATCTTATTTTGCGCCTGCGATCGGCCTATACGATCGAAAGCATGCAGACGGCGAATGCCAGAGGTCTCGGCGCGCTCACCGAAGAGGAGGTGCGCGGGATCAAAGCCCCCACTCTTTTGGTGTGGGGAACGAACGATCGGCTCTCCCCGGTCGCCAATGCCGACAAATTAAACGCAGCTATTGAGAATTCACGCAAGGTGTTGATCGAAAAGGCCGGCCATTATCCATTCTTGGAGCAGGCCGAAAAATTCAATCAGATCGTATTGGAGTTCTTGAAATCGCAATCGTAAGCATAGTCGCATCGCTTCTCGCAACGCGTCGCGCATGTTGGTCCGTTATTCGTAAACTGCGCCGGAACTATCGTCGCTATCCCTGGACGATGCGCGGCAACGAGGGTAGACGACCCGCCACGCCATGAAGCTTGCCGAACTCCTCACTGCGGATGCCCTCAGCGACGCGCGCTTCGCCGCGCTCGAAATCGCCGGCGTTAGCGCCGACAGCCGCGCGGTGAGGCCTGGCGAGCTTTTCGTGGCGGTCGCGGGGGCGAAGACGGACGGGCTCAATTTCATCCCGCAGGCGCTGGCTGCCGGCGCCGCAGCAATCATGGCGGAGCGCCCGCCGCCGGCGCCGCTCCCGGCAGGCGTTGCATTCATCAAGGTTGATGACGTGCGTCGAGCTTTGGCGCTCGCCGCAGCGAAATTTTTCCCGCGCCAGCCGCGAGTGATCGCGGCGGTCACCGGCACCAGTGGAAAGACGTCTGTTGCGGCATTTGTGCGCCAGATCTGGACGGCGCTCGGCCATGCGGCCGCGAGCATCGGCACCGTCGGGCTCGTCTCACCCAAGGGCGAAGTCTATGGGTCGCTCACGACGCCGGACCCGGTGGCGTTGCACCGCTCGCTCGATCAACTCGCCGGCGAAGGCGTGACGCATCTCGCCATCGAAGCCTCCTCGCATGGTCTCGATCAACGCCGCCTCGACGGCGTGCGCGTTGCGGCTGGCGGATTCACCAATCTCAGCCGGGATCATCTCGACTATCACTCGACGCTGGAGGCTTATCTTGCCGCCAAGCTGCGCCTATTTACGGATCTGATCGACCCGGGTGGCGCGGCCGTGATCGCCGCCGATCACGAGGAGGCCGAGATCGTCGCGACGGCGGCGAGACGCCGCGGCCTCCGGCTGGTCACGGTCGGCACGCGCGGCAAAGACATTCGCCTTCTCGAGAACAGGATCGAGGGATTTGCGCAGGCGCTCGCGCTCGAGCACGCCGGTCGCGAGTACCGCGTCCGTCTACCGCTGCCGGGTGAGTTCCAAGTGGATAATGCGCTGGTCGCAGCGGGGCTCGTGATCGCCACCGGCACCGCGCCTTCCGCGGCCTTCGCGGCGCTCGGCCATCTCAAAGGCGCCAAAGGACGACTCGAACTTGTAGGGGAACGCAACGGCGCGCCGATTTTCGTCGACTACGCGCACAAGCCCGATGCGCTGGCCAAGGCGCTCCAAGCGCTGCGGCCCTACGCGAGCCGCCGCCTGATCGTGGTGTTCGGTTGCGGCGGCGATCGCGATCAGGGCAAGCGACCGATGATGGGAGCGATTGCCGCCAAGCTGGCCGACCGGGTCGTGGTGACCGATGACAATCCTCGCAGCGAGAATCCCGCGGCGATCCGCGCCGCGATCCTCGAGGCGGCTCCTGGCGCGCTCGAAATCGGCGATCGCCGCGAGGCAATCAGCCGCTCGATCGAGGATCTGCGTCGGGGCGACGTGCTGCTGATTGCCGGCAAGGGCCATGAAACCGGCCAAATCATCGGCAAACAGGTGTTGCCGTTCAGCGACCACGAGGCAGTCGCCGCCGCGCTTGCCGGGAGGGTGGCATGACCGATCAGCCGCTCTGGTCCGTCGAGGCGATGCTTGCCGCGATGCGCGCTGCGCCTGCGGGTCGGTTGCCGCCCGCGGTGCCGGGCATCTCGATCGACACACGCACGATTGCGCCCGGGGAAGCGTTCTTCGCCATCAAGGGCGACAACCGCGACGGCCACGACTTCGTTCAAGCCGCGCTCGAGGCCCGTGCGGGCGTTGCGGTCATTGCAGCCGACAGGCGCGACGACTTTCCTCCGAACGCGCCGCTGCTCATCGTCACCGACGTGCTCGAGAGTCTGCGTGACTTGGCGCGCGCGGCGCGCGCGCGTGCACGGGCGAAGGTCGTTGCGGTCACCGGCTCCGTCGGCAAGACCGGCACGAAGGAGGCGCTGCGTCTCGCGCTTGGGAGGAGCGCTGAGATCCATGCTTCCGTCGCTTCCTACAACAATCATTGGGGCGTGCCGCTCTCGCTCGCGCGCTGTCCCGAAAGTGCGCGCTACGCGGTCTTCGAGATCGGCATGAACCATGCCGGGGAGATCGAGCCGCTCACTCGCCTCGTGCGCCCGCAGGTTGCGATCATCACCGCGATTGAACCGGTGCACCTCGAATTTTTCGGTTCACTCGAGGCGATCGCCGATGCCAAGGCGGAAATCTTCCTGGGGGTCGAGCGTGGCGGCGCGGCGGTGATCAACCGCGAAAACCCACAATTCGAGCGGCTCGAGCGCAGCGCACGCAACGCCGGTGTCGAGCGGATCGTCTCGTTCGGCGAGCACGCGCGCGCCGACGCAAAGCTGATCAAGTGCTCGCTCCAGTCCGACATGTCCACGGTCCAGGCGCGAATTCTCGGGACCGACACCACCTATAAACTCGGCGCGCCAGGGCGGCATCTGGTCATCAATTCGCTCGCCGTCCTGGCAACGGCCGCGCTGGTGGGCGCCGATCTTGCGCTCGCGGCGCTGGCGCTCGCAGAGCTGCGGCCGGCGAGCGGACGCGGCGCCCGCTTCACGCTCCACATGCCCCGCGGCACGGCGCTCCTGATCGACGAAAGTTACAATGCCAATCCGGCCTCGATGCGCGCAGCCCTCGCCTTGCTCGGGCAAGCTAAAGTTGACCCGCTCGGCCGGCGCATCGCGGTGCTCGGCGACATGCTGGAGCTCGGCCCGCGCGGCGCCGATTTGCACCGGGAACTGGCCGTGGCGGTGCTCGCGCACGGCGTCGATCTCGTGTTCTGCTGCGGTCCGCTCATGCGCGCGTTGTGGGAGGCGCTTCCCTCCACGCGCAAGGGCGGCTATGCCGAGACCTCGGCCGAGCTCGAATCGCAGGTGGTTGCCGCGGTGCAGCCCGGCGATGCCGTGATGATCAAGGGATCGCTCGGCTCACGCATGGCGCCCATCGTCAAGGCGCTGCAAAACCGCTACCGCCGCGAGACGCCGGTTCTCGCGTCCGCCCAAGCTTCGAG
>CBFGVM010000418.1:0-3793 GCA_965652015.1 uncultured Alphaproteobacteria bacterium | reverse complement strand
ATTGGATAACTCATGATCGACGCGCATCATCATTTCTTGTGGCCCGGGCGGCATACCTATAAGTGGCCGGATCAGGTCGGTAATCGCCTGGCGCGTGACTTCACGCCCGACGATCTGCGCCCGGAACTCGCCCGCTGCGGCATCAAGGGAACCGTACTGGTTCAGGTGCTGCAGCAGGTCGAGACCGAGGAGTGTCTCGATCTTTGTAAGGAGGTGAACTTCGTGCGGGGTGTGGTCGGCTGGGTGCCGCTCGCCGATCCCGACGCCACATCGCGCGCGCTCGAGCGGCTGCGCTCCCGCGGCAAGCTCGTTGGCGTGCGCCATCTCATCAGCAACGAGCCGGATCCGCGCTGGCTGCTTCAGGACAGCGTCGTCGAATCGCTCAAGCTGCTCGCAGCCGCAGGGCTGGCCTTCGATGCCATTCCCGTGACCGCGGCGCAGTTCGAGTCCGTGCTCGAGGTCGCGGCTCGCCTGCCGGAGCTCAAGATCGTGATCAACCATCTGGGCCGTCCTCCGCTCCCGGAACGGGGCTGGGAGCCGTGGGCGACGCAAGTCGCCCGTGCTGCCGAGCACCGCAACGTCTCGATGAAGCTCTCGATCGGGCTCGACATCATCATGCGCTGGCGCTGGTCGACGGACGAGATCAGGCGCTATAGCGATCACGTGCTCGACCTGTTCAGCTCCAATCGCGTCATGGCGGCGAGCAACTGGCCGGTGATCCTGGTCGGCGCAAGCTATGAGCAGACGTGGCAGGGCATCACCGATCTTGTCGCGGCGCTTTCGGTCGACCAGCGCCACGCGATCATGGGAGGCACCGCGGAGCGGGTCTATGGGCTGTGATGTCTAGCGTCGCGCGATCGACACGGCCTTGCCAATGCTGCCCGATTGCGATTCCGGACGCGTTGCGCCGCCGGCGGGAAAGATCAACGACTTGATCACCACCGGGACGGCGCCGGAATGGGGCAGCATGCTGCCGATGTCGATATAATCGAATTCCTTGAGCTCGAGGCCATCGACGGAGACAATCGCATTGTCGAGTTGCATTTCCTCGCGCAGATGAATTCCCATGAGGCCGCCGACATCGCCGTCGCCCGCCAGCACGAGCGGGTGGCCGTCCGCGAGGACCGCCGCAAGGCCATCAGTCAGACCGCGGCAGAATGCGTCGAGCCGCTGAAACGTGGCCGAGCCGCGCCACGGCACGAACACCGCCACCGGCGTGTCGGCCTCATCGAGATCGAGGCGCTTGAGCAGTGTCCTGATCTGTGTTGCCACGGCCGCGGGATCGATCTCATCGGTCGCGAGCGCAAACGGTGGTGCGATCACCGGAACGTTGCGCAGCGGTAGGGTCGACAGCGGAGAGACGTAAATGGTCCCGCCGCTCACCTGCGTCGTATATTGCGACGCGCCAATCACGGTGGCCCGGATGCCTTCGCTCGCCCGCTCGAGCTTTGGCCCCCATTGCTCCGCGCGGACGCGAATTTCTTGCGCAAGCAGCGCACCGAGGTCGCCATAGGTCTGCGCCTCGCGACCGTAGATGTATTCGGCAACGCCGCCGGAGAAGGTCAGTTGATCCACGGCATCTCGGCGAGCCAAGGGATCGAGGCGCAAGAGCGTACGCCCGCCGCACATGGGTGAGCCGCCATCCATGGCCTCGAACAGGCAATCCGCCATCCGCGCCGCCAGGGCGCGCGCGGCGTCCGCTGCGAGCCGCGCGCCAGACTCAAGCCTGATGCCTAGCTCGGCGCCGAAGCGGCGGCCTGCCTCCTCGACGCGTACGATACGCCCCGCCGGGTCGAGGCAGACGAGGCGCGCGCCGACGTCAAGCGCGGTGAGATCGATCACCCGGCCATCGGCGCAGATCGCGATTTTCGCTGTGCCCCCGCCAACGTCCACATTCATGACCGTCGCCCTGTCGCGGATCGAGCGCGCCGCGGCCCCCGAACCATGCGCAGACATCACCGCCTCTAAATTGTCGCCAGCCGAAACCGCGACCATCTTGCCGGCTTGACGCGCAAACAGCTCGCCGATGTTGCGCGCGTTGCGTCGGCGCACCGCGACACCCGTGAGGATCAGCGCGCCGGTGTCGATCTCGTCCGGATCGACCTTGGCGTCCTGGTATTGCCGCTCGATGAAAGCGCCGAGTGCCGCGGCATCGATCTCCTCCTCGGCGCAATAGGGCGTGAGCAGGATATCGGACTGGTAGAACGTCTCGCGGGTGGTGACGACGTAGCGGCTGTCGAGCCGCTCCAGAACGATACGCGAGAATACGAGATGCGAGGTGGAAGAGCCGATATCCACGCCGACGCTGAGCACGACGATTTCGTCTTCGTCGACGAGCGAGCGTCCGGTGCTGGTGAAATAGATACGGCCGCCTTCTTCTTCGTCGGTCGTCGTCATCTCAGCCGTTGCCCACTACGCGTGCCGCAGCGGCATCCTCGTCGCATGAGCGGGGAAGATGCGCGCCAACAATACGCTGCATGCTTGGCGGTCGCGAACGCGGTCCTCATGCACCCGCGAATTTCGGCACGACGGCGCCCTTCTTATAGAAGTTGGGCTCCATTCGGCTGGGCACACCTTCCGCTTTGAGCGTCGCTTCGTATTCGGCGCTGATGAAGGGGTCCTCCATCCAATACGGGATGGCGGTGCCGCCTTCCGGGATGTCCATCGCCGTATAGTCGGTGTGCTTCTCGCCGGGCGGGCCGGGCTCGCGACCCGGGTTGTGCGGGCCGAACCATGCGGTCAGCCGCAGCGGATCCTTCGACGCGCCGAAGTGCTGGTGATACCAGCGCGCCCCGCCGGGGGCCGCCGACACCATCCCGACCGGCTCGTAATCGACGCGCCGGACCTCGTCGCCATGGCCGTCCTTCCAGGGGGTGACGCCGTATCGCTCCGGCCAGGTATAGGTGTAGCCCTTACCCTTCAGGCAGATCAGCACGGCCGCAGAGGTGTGCGCGTGGGCCTTGGAATAGCGTCCGTTCTCGTGCTGCCCGATCCAGAGATAAAACGTATTGCCGGTCATGAACGGCTCGACCCGCCGCCAGCCGGGCGAGCGGCGGTTGTCGAGCGGGAGGTCACAGTTGACGACGTCGGGGATGAAATTCGTGCGCCGCATGGCGAGCCCGCGTACGGGGTCGGGCTCGATGTCGTCCTTGTACCTGTAGAAGTCGTCGGCGCCGCTGAAGCGGTCGCGGAATTCATAAGGACAATTGAAGATCATCGCGGTGTTGTTGATCAGATTGATCAGATTGGGCGCCGTGGTGCCGCCAAGCAGCAGCGCCGGCGCGGAGCTGGCATTGACGATCCGATGCCAGGCGTTCACCGGGATCGAGAACAGCGAGCCCTTCTGCCATTCGAACACGTGACGCTTGCTGTCGCCGTCGAGCCATACTTCAGTGGTGCCGCGGCCCTCGACGACCAGATAGACTTCCTCGTACAGGTGCCTTTCCGCATTGAGGGCGCCAGCCCCCGGTACCTCGATGACGTAGCAGCCCCATTTGCCCTCGGTGCCATGAAGCTGGATATACGTGCCTTTGCCCCCCAACCTCTTCCACGGCGCGAGCGGTAGATTTTGCACCTTGCGCACGCCGATATCGCGGTAGATCGGAATGCCTTCCGATTCCATGAACAGGTCATAAGGGGTCTTGGGCCGGCCGAACTGGCCCAAGCCGGCGCGTTCGTTGCCGGCCGGCTCATGCCAATGCGTCCTGCCGGTCAGTTCGTGCATCACGACCTTTTGGCGCTAAGATTAATCCGAGTGCTTTACTGCCACGCCTGCGGCAAGGCAAGGCAGCAA
>CBFGVM010000417.1:0-3804 GCA_965652015.1 uncultured Alphaproteobacteria bacterium | reverse complement strand
AGCTTGGCTCGCTCGGCATAGCTCAAGCCACGCAGGCCGCGCTGGCCTTCGCTGCGCGCGAATTCGAGCGCAGCCTTGAGATCGAGACCTTTTGCCGAAACGGTGGCCAGCTCGTCGCCCGTGACGGGGTCGACGAGAGTGGCCTCGTTGTCCTGCCCACGCTGCCAACGACCGGATAGATAGCTGTCGAGATTTTCTGGCGTTGCACTCATGACTCGCTCCCTTGCGACCCGCCGCCTGACGTCGGGGTTCACGCCTTCTTGTGAGCGTGCGCATCCTTGGGCTTGCTCAGCATGTGACCACAACCGGCCTTGTTCGCCCAGTATTCCCAGGCCCGCCAGGTCTCCGGGGAATAGGGGCTGTAGCCCCGGTTGCGGGCATCGATCTCGCCTTGCCGCAGATACGCGATCTCGCCGCCCAATTGCTTGGCGCGCAGCAGCGCGCGCGCGTTACGCGGCAGATAGACCGACATCCGCACCACTTCAATGAGCGAGCGCGCGGCGGAAGCAAAGCCGTGGCCCCGCATCAACGCGACGTTGTTGCCGGCAAGACATTTGGCCAGATCGCGGCCCTGCTCCATGTTGGTGACGAGCAGATTGGTGTCGCCGAACTTGTCGGCGATGTCCCACACCGGCACGTTGGCGCCGATGAAGCTGCCGGAATGAATGACCGGGCGAAGCGGGGTCGCCTGCGCGATCCCGAACGGCAGAATGTCTTCCGCATGCGCGTGGACGACCGACTGCACGTCGGGCCGCGCCTCGTAGATGGCGGCGTGAATGAACCGCTCGAGATAGAGCGCGCGCGTCTCGTTGTGCACCGGCTGGCCGTCGAGCCCCAATTCGACGATGTCCTCGGGCTCGACCAGCTCGGGCGCGACGGAGCGGGCGAGAAAAAAATGCTTTGGATTGTCGGGATGGCGAATGCTGATATGGCCGTATGCGTCCACGACCTCCTCGCGCGCAAGGATGCGATTGGCGATGACGAGATCGCGAATGACGGTGTCGAGATTGCTCATGGTTGACCCCGGGGTGGCGCGTCATCCGGTGAGGACGAGGCTGCGACTGGCCTAGTAGGTTGGGACGAAGAGATCATCCACCGGAATGGGCGCGGCGATCAACGACTGATCGGTAAGATAAGTCACGAAGGCCTCGAGCGTCGGCCGGTTTGGCTCGAGGCCATACGGCCACGGGTCGCCGTCGAAGACTTCGTAGATCTCGTCGATATCGCGCATCAGGAACGGTGTCATGTAGCGCAGTGCGCGCAAATTGAACATTTTCTCGAGCGCGATCTTTTTGGACTCGCAAAACGCGTTGTACAAGCTGGTGGCGATGAAGGGATATCGCTCATAAACCTGCTTGCGGATCGCAATGAGGTGCATGATCGGATAGATCTTCGTGCGCTGGTAGAACTCTTTTTCGAGCTCGACGTAATTCGGAAACAGACGCACGATATCCGGATTGCTGCGAATGGCCTCTGGCAGGCTCGTGCCGAGCGTCGCATCGATTTCGCGCGCCTCGATGAGGTCGCTCATCGATTTGTTCGATGTGTTTTGTTGGATCGGGATGGGCTTAAGCAGCGGCAGCACGGTCGGGCTGCCGTGCGCGCCGGCGGTATTCATCGCGCCCTGAACCCAACGAATCTTCCGGAGATCGACGCCATATTCGTGCTGCAGCAGCCCATTGATGTAGATCGCCGCGGTCATGGTCAGCAACGGCACGCCCACCCGTTTGCCCTCGAGATCCTTGGGTGCCTTGATCCCCGCTTTGCGGTGAACGGCGATGAAGCCGTGGCGAAACGCCCGCGACGGAAACACGGGGATGGCCACGAAAGGACACTGCTTGTTGGCAAAGCGCTGGACGAACTCCGAGCTTGAAAACTCCGCGACGTCGAACTCCTCGCCGCCCGCCATCCGGTCGAAGATCGGTCGCGGCTGATCGATGGCGATGAAATTGAGATCGATGCCCTCGGCCCTGACCTCGCCGGTATAGAGCGGCTGCATGCGGTCGTAGAGCCCGCACGCGAACGAAAGCTGCAACTTGGCCATTGCTGCTGCCCCTGCCCTTAAGGCTCCAGCCTCATTGTCATTGCCGGGCTCGACAATCCGATCAGCTATCACCTCCCGGCGCGTGCCCGGCGTTTTCGAGCACGCAGCCGAGAGCCGTTGAGCAGACGCGACAATTCCCGCGTCGATGGGATGCGCCGGCGCAGCCTGAGCGATTCCGTCTCGTCTGCCGCGAGGTTCGCAATAACCGCCAGAAGCGTGCGTCGCGTCGCCGCGATGTCACCGGGCTCGATATGCTGCAAGGCGACCGCATTGACCTCCTCAGCGAGTGGAACGAGCTTGGTCTTGAGTGCCCGTCCCTTCAGCGTCAGATAGACATGGACCTCCTTGCGAGTCTTGGGGCTCGGCCGGCGCACGACGTATCCCAGCCTTTCCATCGCGTTGAGCGCCGAGAACGTGGTTGGCTCCATGACCCCCGCCTCGCCGCTCAGCTGCCGTTGCGTCAAGCCTTCGGTCTCCCACAGGATGCGCAGGAACGTCCAGTGACCATACGACACCGAATGCTCCGTAAGCCGCATCTGCAAGGCGCGCGCGAGGCCCCTCGCCGCGTGTTTGACGAGATGCGCCAGCCGATCATTGGGCACCGCCTCCTGCCAATGACGCAGCAGCTGCCGAGTGATCGACGCGTCGGCACTGTGCGAACGGTTCGCGACCATTGTTCCCATCTCGGGCGGCTGCAACTCGACAGGCCTGGCCAAAATTGCTAGCATGCTTAGAGGGCTAAGTATGGCAGTGCCCTGCCCGATTGTCGAGGTCAGCCCATGAACAAGCCAGTCACCGACATCCCGCATCCCAAAATGCTGCTCGACCCTTACGCCACCTGGGCGGCGAAAGAAGGCGTACCCATCACCGAGGACTTCGGCGTCGATTTGCTCGAAGTGGCGACCGCGCCGTGGCCGCGCTTCGGGGTCGACGGCGGCCTCGTTCATCTCAAGGGACGCGGCGACTTCGTCTCGATCTTTGTTCTCGATCTCGCGCCCGGTGCCAAGTCGGCACCGCAGAAGCATCTGTTCGAAGAGGTTGTCTACGTGCTGTCCGGGCACGGCAATACGACCATTGAAACGAGCGACGGACGCAAGCACAGCTTCGAATGGGGCCCAAAGAGCCTGTTCGCGCTACCGCTCAATGCGCGTTATCGACACTTCAACTCGAGCGGGCGCGAACGCGCGCGGCTCGCCTCGACCAACAATCTCGCGCTGATGCTCAATCTCTTCCACAACGAGTCGTTTGTGTTCGACAACGACTACGATTTTCCGGAACGCCAAGGCGCGGCCAAATATTTCAGCGGCGAAGGCGAGTTCATTCCGGTGCGGCCGGGCCGCAACATGTGGGAGACCAATTTCATTCCCGACCTCGCCGGCTTCGAGCTCAAGACCTGGGAGCAGCGCGGCGCCGGCGGATCGAACATGATGTTCATCCTGGCCGACGGCACCATGCACGCGCACACCTCGCAGATGCCGGTCGGCACCTACAAGAAGGCGCACCGCCACGGCCCCGACTTCCACGTCTTCGCCGTCACCGGGCACGGCTTCTCGCTGTTGTGGTGCGACGGCGAGAAGGATTTCGTACGCATCGACTGGAAGCACGGCTGGGTGTTCGCGCCGCCCGATCAGATGTTCCACCAGCACTTCAATACCGCGGGCGATCCCGCGCGCTATCTCGCCATCGCCTTCGGCAGCCTGCGCTACCCGGTCACCGCCGACAAGCGCAGGGTGTTCCTGGGCATGGACGTGAGCGTGAAG
>CBFGVM010000416.1:0-3817 GCA_965652015.1 uncultured Alphaproteobacteria bacterium | reverse complement strand
GATCGCATTCCAGCGCGGGTCATCGTCAAGCGATTTCCGCGCTGCTTTGTCGGCTCGTGTCATCAAAGACGACATGGTTTTGCTCCATCAGGTTTCGACGGATCGGTTCCGTCTCCTGCTGGCAATCTAAGGGCCACTGGATCGCAAGCACTCCGGTCCTTGCTCTCAAATCAGAGATAGGCGCGCCACCCGAAATCTGCAGCCGCCCCCGAGCGTCGAGCACCAGCGCGCCGCGAATGCCGGAACCGTTGACCGCTGCGGCGCTTTCATGGCCAAGTGCCGCTCGAAAAACCGACCGAGACGCACGATTTATTAGCATGCAATGCTTAGTTTTTGCGTCTCAGTCTTGGGGACCCGGGAACCGGAAGGATAGCGGCAGCCACGCCGATGACCACCGAGCGCTACAACCCCCGCGAGGCGGAGGCCCGCTGGCAAAAGGTATGGGACGAGCGGGACATCTTCGCTACCCGTAACGACGACCCGCGCCAAAAATACTACGTGCTGGAGATGTTCCCCTATCCGTCGGGGCGCATCCACATGGGGCACGTGCGCAACTACACCATGGGCGACGTGGTCGCGCGCTTCAAACGCGCCATGGGGCTCAACGTGCTCCATCCCATGGGTTGGGACGCCTTCGGTATGCCGGCGGAGAACGCGGCTATGGAGCGCAAGGTCCATCCCAAGGCGTGGACCTATCAGAACATCGCCGCGATGAAGGCGCAGCTCAAGTCGATGGGACTCTCGCTCGACTGGGCACGCGAGATCGCCACCTGCGATCCCGCCTATTACAAGCACCAGCAGAAGATGTTTCTGGATTTCCTGCGCGCGGGGCTGGTCGAGCGAAAACTAGGCAAGGTGAACTGGGATCCAGTCGACCAGACCGTGCTCGCCAACGAGCAGGTAATAGACGGGCGAGGCTGGCGTTCGGGCGCGCTCGTCGAGCAGCGCGAAATGCCGCAATGGTACTTCGGCATCACCAAATTTTCCGAGGACTTGCTGCAGGCGCTCGACCGCCTCGACCGCTGGCCCGAGAAGGTGCGCGTGATGCAGCGCAATTGGATCGGCCGCTCGGAGGGGCTGCTCATCCGCTTCGCGCTCGATCCGTCAACCACGCCCAATGCGGAAGACGAACTCGAGGTCTTCACCACGCGCCACGACACGCTGTTCGGCGCCAAATTCATGGCGCTCTCGCCCGATCATCCGCTCGCTACCGCCGCCGCGGCCAAGAATCCCGCGCTCGCCGCCTTCATCGCGGAATGCCGACGCCATGGAACCGCGCAACAATTGATAGACACCGCCGCAAAGCAGGGTTTCGACACGGGGATGAAGGCTCTCCATCCCTTTGATCCGAGTTGGAAGCTTCCGGTCTATGTCGCCAACTTCATCGTGATGGACTACGGCACCGGCGCAATCTTCGGCTGCCCGGCGCACGATCAGCGCGACCTCGACTTCGCCAACAAATATGGGCTCGGCAATACGCCGGTCGTATGCCCGCCAGAACAGAACCCAGCCACCTTCATCATCAGCGACATGGCCTATGAAGGCGATGGGCGCATGATCAATTCGCGGTTTCTCGACGGCATGACGGTCGAGCAAGCGAAAGAGGAGGTCGCGCGCCGGCTCGAGCAGGCGTCGCATGACAACCGCCCGGTCGCCACACGCCAAGTCAATTTCCGCCTGCGTGACTGGGGGATTTCGCGTCAGCGCTACTGGGGCTGTCCGATTCCGGTGATCCACTGCGAGCGCTGCGGCATCGTGCCGGTGCCGGAGAGCGATCTGCCGGTCACCCTCCCGGACGACGTCGATTTCGATCGACCAGGCAATCCACTCGACCGTCACCCGACTTGGAAAAACGTCGCGTGTCCAAAGTGCGGTGGGCCGGCACGGCGCGAGACGGATACCATGGACACCTTCGTCGATTCGTCCTGGTACTTCGCACGCTTCACCGATCCGTGGATCGAGACCGCGCCCACCAACCGCGCGGTCGCCGACCGGATGATGCCGGTCGACCAATATATCGGCGGCATCGAGCACGCCATTCTGCACTTGCTCTATAGCCGCTTCTTCACCCGCGCCATGGGCGCGACGGGGCACATCGATCTCGACGAGCCGTTCGCGGGCCTGTTCACCCAGGGCATGGTCGTGCACGAGACCTATCAGGCCGCGAACGGCGAATGGGTGATACCAGCCCAAGTGAAGGTCGAAGGCGCGGGCGACGCGCGGCGCGCCACGCTGCTTGCAACCGGCGAACCGGTCGCGATCGGCCCGATAGAGAAAATGTCAAAATCGACGCGCAATACCGTCGATCCGGACGACATCATCGCCAGCTACGTCGCCGACACCGCGCGCTGGTTCATGCTTTCCGATTCGCCGCCCGAACGGGACGTGATCTGGACCGAGGAGGGCGTGCAGGGTGCTTGGCGCTTTGTGCAACGGCTCTGGCGCCTCATCCGCGAGGCAGCAGAGGTAGCGCCACCCGCCGATCTGCCGCGCCCGCCGCATTTCAGCGAGCCGGCGCTCGCCTTGCGCAAAGCCGCCCACCGCGCGCTCGCGCGCGTCTCAGAGGACATCGAACGGCTCCGATTCAACGTATGCGTCGCCCACATTTACGAATTTGCCAATGCCTTTCAGACCTCCCTTGCCGAGGTCACGACTGAGCCAGCGGCCGACTATCGCTGGGCGGTACGCGAAGCCGCCGACATCCTGGTGCGGCTATTCCAGCCCATGATGCCGCACCTGGCGGAGGAGTGCTGGGCCGCGCTCGGCCACAAAAGCCTTGTCGCCTCAGAGCCTTGGCCGCGGCTGGAGCCGGACCTGCTGATCGAAAACACGATCACACTTCCGGTCCAAATCAACGGTAAGAAGCGCGGGGATGTCACAGTCGCCCGAAATGCTGCGAAGACCGAGATCGAATCTGCCGTTTTGGCGCTCGATGCGGTAAAACGGGCGCTCAATGGCAAACCGCCCAAGAAGGTGATCGTGGTGCCGCAGAGGATCGTCAATGTGGTGGCATGACCAGCGTTCAGGCCCGGCCAGCTGCCCCGCCGATTGCGGCGAGGCAGAACGGCGAGGCTCGCATAGGCTATCCGCCCCGGGGCAGAGAAGGCTGGTGCGGGCCACGTTCGCGCTGATGGTCGCAGCGCTTGCCGGCGGCTGCTTCCAGCCGCTTTATGGCGAGCAGTCCCCGACCGGCGGTCCGATTCTGCGCGACCAGCTCAGCGCCGTCGACGTCATGCAGATCCAGGCGCCGAAGGGAACCGACGAGGCGCGGATCGCGGTCGAAATCCGTAATGCGCTCCTCTACGACTTCACCGGCGGCGGCTATGCGGCGCCTCCAACTCACCGGCTCAAGATCGCCATCGCCTCGTCGCGAGCATCGATCATTGTCGACGTTCACACCTCGCGGCCCGATGTCGAGAACTACGGCCTCACCGCGACCTATTCGCTCACCGAAATCGGGACCGGCAGGGTCGTGGTGACCGGGCAGACCTTCGCCCGCGTGTCTTACGACATTCCGGGCCAGGAGCAACGATTCGCCCGCGTGCGCGGATTGCGGGATGCCGAGCTCCGTGCGGCGAAAGTGGTCGCCGACAACATCAGGTCGCGGCTGGCGTCCTATTTCATCGCAGGGACGTAAGAGCACTCCTCCCCATCATCTGTGAATACGCCCTCCGAGCCCGCCGATTGAATGGGGGGAGCGCTGCATTCTGCGCTAACACGTGATAATGCCCGCCCCGCGCACTGCGAGGCGGCTTGTCACAGCAATAGAGATCTCATGGTCGCGCTGAAGGGCTCCGAGATCGAGAAGTTCCTCGCC
>CBFGVM010000415.1:0-3832 GCA_965652015.1 uncultured Alphaproteobacteria bacterium | reverse complement strand
ATGCGGCGCGACGTTCTCGGCGACGCTCGGTTTCGAATTCAATCCTGCAACGCTCCGCCGCTGACGGCTTGTGCATCGTCGCCGGCAAGGCCACCTGCGAGCGCGGCCGGCACCGGGCCGGCCGCTTCGCGGGCAACAATCCGATCAGCGATCTCGAATGCGTGATCGGACGAGACGCGCTCGATCAATACCCGTTAGACCCGAATGACGAGCTCGCCGGGGACGTCGGGGCCGCGTTCGCGGGCGCAGTGAACGTCGGGACCGCAATCAGCGTAGCCAAGGCGAGAGCAGCGATAAGCGTCTTCATGACACGTCTCCATATTTGGTCGGTTCGTCCGCCATTTGTGCATTTGCGCAGTAACCGATCGGCCTGCACTTGCGTCGGGGAAGATGGTTGCGCGGGCGCCGACGCGCTGTGATGGCCATCACATTTTCAGATCACTTCAGGGTGATTCAGATTGTGTTCAGATCACCTCGGAGTGATTCAGATGTGATGCCGCACTCGGGACGAGGCCGCGTCGGTCCGTAACGCATCGGCTTGATCGGCAACAATGGTTGTCGGTCAAATCGGATGATCATTGTGCTCCAGTTCCGCGCGGGTCCATTTGCCGAGCGTCGCCGCCGCCTCGTATGTGCTCTGGCAAAATTCGAGTAGCGCCTCGCGCGGCGAAGCGGCCGCTCGCACATCGTCATAGCTCAGAAGGAACTGCGAGAGATCGGTATTGTAGGACGCGGCCGACGGGCGAACCGGCGCCTTTGGGAATTCCGACGGCTGGGGCGAGGCGTAGCAATAAAATGCCGGCCGCTTGATCAACTCGTCGCCCGGCCACCATCCCACGCTGCTGACTTCGTGCGAATAGGCCTCTTTCGTGATCCGATCGGCGCCGGGAATTTCCGGCGCGCGGCGGCCGGAAAAACGCGTCACCGCCAGATCGAAGCTGCCCCAGAAGAAATGCACGGGGCTGGCCTTGCCGATGAAGCGCCCGCGGAATTCCTTCAGGATCTCATCCGACGCAACGAGGATCCGCCAGAATCGATTGGCGTACTCGGGATCATACGAGGCGTGCGTGCGGTCCTGATCGAACGGGATCGGATGCGGAATCTCGACCGGCATCGTCCAGATCTTCACGGCGATGTCCATCGAACGCAGCGCAGCCATCACCTCCGCATAAAATTCCGCCACCGATCTCGGCGCGAGACGCAGCGTCTTCGCCGTTCCATCACTCTTCTGGATGAGCAGATTGTGCTCGATGAAATCGAAGCCAATTTCGAACGTTCCTGCGTCATAGGGGATGGGCGATGTCGTCAGGCCGCGCGCGGTCACGTAGAGCGGCACCTGCCACCAATGATTCATGTACGGACTGAGCGCCAGCCGTATTTTGCCGACGATCTGCGTCCACATGTGCAGCGTCGCGCGGGTGGGCTCCCAGGCTTCGAGCGGCAGTGCCGGCCAGCGGCGATCCTTCTCGGTCATTCTCGGATTCCTTTCCGATCACCACCGTCCCGTCTCGCCCGATTTCCGACCTCAGAAGAGGAGGCTCATGCGAGCCGGCGAAACGCCGCGACGAAGCGGTCGACGTCGTCCTCGTCGTTGTAGACGTGCGGACTGATGCGCATGCGTCCGATACGTGGGGCGACGTAGATGTGCTCCGCCGCCAGTTGCGCGATCAGCCGTTCCGGCATGCCCGCCGGAAAGCTCAAGCTCAGGATATGCGGGGCACGCACGCGGACATCGGGAATCGCCACGCCGTCGTTGCGCAGTCCGTCCGCCAGGCGGGAGGTGAGCTTTCCCAGGCGCTGTTGCACGGCGTCGCAGCCCCAGTTCGCCATCATTTCCATTCCGATCGAGGCCATTTCGAGCGAAATGAAATGATCGCGCTCGCCCATATCGAAGCGCCGCCCGCCCGGGACGAATTCGACGTCGCGATAGTAAGTCTCGCGCTCGGAATTGACCGCGCGACGGCCGTAGCTGGTCTGCTCGAGCGGCACGCCGTCCTGCCGGCGCTTGGCGATGTAGAGAAAGGCGCGTCCGTATGGCCCCAACAGCCATTTGTAAGTCGGGAAAACCAGGAAGTCGGGGTCAAAGCTGCGCACGTCGATCTGCATCACGCCGGCGGCGTGGGTGGCATCGACCAAGAGCATCGCGCCTTGACTGCGCAGCGCGGACGCAACGCGATCCATATCGACCACGCCGCCGTCGGCCCAGTGCACGGACGAAAGCGAGGCGAGGCTGACGGGCGGCGCGCCGGGCCGCTCGATCGCGCCAAGGACGGCGGCGGTCCAATCGCCGTCGGCAGGCCGCGGCACCGCCTCGACCGTGAACGTCGCCGCGCGGGTGGTCCATTCCAGCACCGCCGACGAATGGTCGTTCTCGAGCACGAGGACGCGCGAGGAGGCGGGCACGGTGATGAGCTTGGCCGCGGTGGCCACGCCGTAGCTCACCGAGGAGATCAGCGCGACGTCCTCGGCATCGGCATTGATCAACCGCGCCGCGGCGCTACGCGCGCGTTCAAATTGCTTGCCGGGAAGCGCCGGGTCGATCAGCCACGGTTGCCCCTTGCGCGCAACGCCAACCCGACCTGCCTCTTGCGTGGCAACAGGCAAGGGGCTCCAGGATGCGGCATTGAGATAGCAAATCTCGCGCGGAATATCGAACAACGCGCGTTGCGATGGCAGCATCGAGTGTGTCTCTCGTGAGGCGGGCGGCGAGCGTAGCACGGGCGAGCCGCGCGGCAATCCTCGTACGATCTCCTTTTCTCTACTCGTCACCACGGCGCGCCGCCTCCAGATAAGAGGTCGCCGCCCGCGTGAGGCTCGGATCAATCTTTGTAATAACCGAGGCCGAGATTGCACGCGCGGCACAGGAAGCCCCGCACCTTTCCCGTAGCATGACAATGATCGACGCACAGTGGCCGATCCGATCGTTTGCAGATCGCGCACGCATGTCCCTGGCGCGCGAGGATGGCCCGGTACTCCTGCAACGACAGCCCGTAGCGGCGAGCGCGCGCCTTGTCGCGAAATTCGGGGTCTTGCGCGCGTTTGCGCCGCCGCGCGTTGTCTCCCTGTTTGTGCCGGATGCGGTAGTCACGCGCGCGCGTCTGGGTCAAGTGTCGATAGAAGGGGTCATTGGCATATAAATTCTTGTCGGAAGTCGCGCGCGGGCTCACGGACCGGCCGCCCCAAGATTTTCGCCGGTCAGAGACATCTGGCACCGAACAAGCATGCGGCCGCGCAGCGCAACGCGCAGCGCGCGCGACGGCAGCGGCGATGTAAGGATCTGATCAAGGCGCGCGCGCACGGCGTCCACGCCGGGGGCCAACGACCTCACGGCGAAGCGCCCGGCTCGCGCCGGGTCATTCACGCGTATTTTTGGTGAATAACTTTTTTTGGAAGATTCGTGTTACACTGTCCAGCGAAAAATTCATGCCCGTGCCTGCCGGCACCGCGCCTCTTCGCCGTCATTGCCAAGCATGGCGCGTCGTCAGACGCGCGCTTATGGCCGGTCAATCCATCATTTTGAATTGAAAGGCTTTTTTCCGGCGGATACCGGCTCAACGGGTGACGTTGTCGGCGGGGCGCCCGGGCGTGACGAGCCTAACGACCGACTAGGGCGTGTATTCATAAAGCGCGCAGCCATGTCCGATTTCGCGGGTAAAGCGGACATTGAGCCAACATCACCGAATGTCCGGTTTTGACCCGAAGCGGACATAGAAGGCGTGTCCGATCGGCCTCAAAGGCCCATTAGCCCCTGCCTAGCTATCTTGAAATCTGAGGCGAAGCCGGCCGCACTGGGCCTCAAAGAGCAAATGTTTGGCGCAGAGCAACAAGTTTC
>CBFGVM010000414.1:0-3841 GCA_965652015.1 uncultured Alphaproteobacteria bacterium | reverse complement strand
CCTCGAGCCTCGCGCGCCTCTACCTCGCGCACGAACGGGCGGCAATTGCCGGCGGCACGCTGCTCGCCGTGCTGCTCCTTTGGGAAGCGCTTGGGGCGAGCGGCCTCGTGGATCCGCTGTTCATCTCCTCACCCACGGCGGTCGCACGCGCCGCGTGGCAATTGAGCCGCGATCGCGACTTCTGGACCGACCTTCAGGTCAGCGCAACCGAATTCATCCTGGGCTACGGCGCGGCGCTCGTGATCGCGATCCCGCTCGGGCTCGCGGTCGGTTTGTCCAAGCGCCTGCAATACATGATCGGCCCGTTCGTCGACACGCTCAACGCGGTGCCGCGGGTGACGCTGTTGCCGCTCATCATCATCTGGTGCGGCATCGGGATATGGTCGAAGATCGTGGTCGTTTTTCTCGGCGCGGTCATTCCGATCCTCATCAACACCCAATCCGGCGTGAAGACGAGCGAAGCGCGCTTCCTCCGCGTAGCGCGCAGCTTCTCCGCCTCCCGACTGAAGATTTTTTCCAGCATCATTCTGCCCGGCACCGTGCCCTTCATCTTCACCGGCTCGAAATACGGCGCCGGCCGCGCGCTGCTCGGGGTCGTGGTCGGCGAGCTCTACGCATCGACCGCAGGCCTCGGCCACATGATTGCGGAAGCCGGCAATACGTTTCAAACCGATGTCGTCTTCGTCGGCGTCCTGTTGTTCATGGCCGCAGGCCTGATCGTGGTGGCGCTGCTCGACGCCCTCGAGCGCCGGTTCGAGAGATGGCGGCCGCAGCCGCGTTGAGGCGCTCACGACGGATGCAGCACATGGCGGGGACAACGGGATGACTTCGACCGGTTTGATAAGCGCGACGAGAGGCCAAGCGCAAATTCCGGCGATCCTGCGCTCCTATCTCGCGCACGAGCGCGCCGTTCTCGGCACGTTGATGGTGCTGCTGTTCCTGATCGCTTGGGAAGGGCTCGAGCGCGGCTGGTGGGCCGACGCGTTGCGCCCGCTGCTGGGAGATTCGGCGGAGCGGCTCAAGCTCAAACCGATCTTCATCTCCTCGCCCACGCTCGTCGCCGCGGCTGCCTTTCGCATGTTCTTCGTCACCGGAGAGATCTGGCGCGACCTCGCCTGGAGCAGCCTCGGCTACGTGCTCGGCCTCGGTCTGGCGATCGTGATCGGCATTCCGCTCGGGCTTGCCGGCGGCTGGTACCGGCGCTTGTCCTACGCGGTCGAGCCGTTCCTCGCCGCGCTCAATGCCACGCCGCAAGTGGCGTTCCTGCCGCTGATCGTGGTTTGGGTCGGCACCGGACTTGGCGAGCGTATCTTGATCATCTTCCTGCTTGCGGTGCTGCCGCTCGCGATCAACGCGCACGCCGCCGTTCGCACCACCGATCCGCGCCTGATCAAGGTGGCCGCGAGCTTCGGCGCGAGCGAGTGGCGCCTGTTTCGAACCATCATCCTGCCGAGCTCGGTCCCCTTCCTGCTGGCGGGACTGCGGCTTGCCATCGGCCGCGCGATGATCGGTGTGGTGGTCGGCGAAATCTACGGCTCGGCGGCGGGCGTCGGCGCCATGATCAATCAGGCCGGCGCACGTTTCCAAACCGACAAGGTATTCGTCGGCGTGCTCACC
The DNA here is from genome assembly GCA_965652015.1 of uncultured Alphaproteobacteria bacterium. Taxonomy (GTDB): domain Bacteria; phylum Pseudomonadota; class Alphaproteobacteria; order Rhizobiales; family Xanthobacteraceae; genus VAZQ01. Next base: position 2,224 of record CBFGVM010000414.1, on the reverse strand, counting down.
ATTGTCGCCGCCGGAGTGATACTGGTCGAGATCGTGCAGCGGATCGAGCGCCGCCTCGATGTCTGGCGTGGGCCCGCCTGACGCTAACCGCATCATGACCGCCAAGCTCGAAGCGCAGGACATTCGGCTGGACTATTTCCAGCCCCGCACCAACAGCCGACTGCGCGCACTCGATGGCGTCGACCTGAAGGTCATGGATGGCGAGTTCGTCTCGATCGTGGGGCCATCGGGTTGCGGCAAGACCACGTTCCTGTCGGTGGTCGATGGCCTGATCCCTGCGAGCGCGGGCCGCATTGTGGTCGAGGGCCGGCCGGTGACGAAGCCGGGGCCGGACCGCGCGGTCGTATTCCAGGACGCCTCGCTGCTGCCCTGGCGCACCGTGCTCGGCAATGTCCGTTACGGACTGGAGTGCCTCAACGTCGCCGCGCGCGAGGCCAAGGAGCGCGCGGCGCACTTCATCGAGATGGTCGGCTTATCCGGCTTCGAGCATCACTATCCCTATGAGCTGTCCGGCGGCATGCAGCAGCGCGTGAACCTCGCGCGCGCGCTGGTCGTCGATCCGAAGATTTTGCTGATGGACGAGCCGTTCGCCTCCCTCGACGCGCAAACCCGCGAGGTCATGCAGGAGGAGTTGCTGCAAATCTGGGTCAAGGCGAAGAAGACCGTACTGTTCGTGACCCATCAGATCGACGAAGCGATCTACCTATCGGACCGTGTCGTCGTATTCTCCGCCCGGCCGGGAAAAGTGAAGGAGAGCGTCCCGGTGGCCATTGAGCGGCCGCGCCGGCTGGCGGTCAAACGCGAGGCGCGTTTCCATGCGATCGAAGACACGATCTGGAGCTTGATCGAGGAGGACGTGAAGAGCGACCGCAGCCGGCGCGATGTTGACCGCAGCGATCGAGGTTCTTAGAGCATGTCTTATGTCGAGCCACGGGCATCATAGCCGGCTTATCAAGCCCGCTCGTCCCCGCGAGGGGCGCGACGCGAGCGTCGCGGGGACCCCGTTGCGGGGACCCAGTTCTTCTGGATTCCCGCTTGCGCGGGAATGAGCGGAGTTTCGGTGCAACAGAGCACGTATGGCTGCACGGTCTCGATCGATGAGCAAGGACACGTTCCGGGAGGATGCAATGCGTTTAGCCAGCTTTCGCATCGCGGCGGTTGCGCTCGGTATCGCGCTGGGCGCGACGGTGCCGGCCCGCGCCGCCGACCCCACTCCATTCAAGATCGGCATCTCGGCGCCGGTCGTCACCGTCTTTCCCGTCTGGATGGGAGAGGCTGGCGGCTTTTACGAGAAGGAGGGGCTCAAAGTCGAGGTCATCAATATGGAAGGCGGCACGCGCGGACTGCAGGTGCTGCTCTCCGGCGAAATCCAGGCCATGCATGTAGGGCTCGCACCCGCGGTTCTCGCCAACAAGCAGGGTGCCGACCTGCGGCTCATCACCTCGACCTGCAATACGATCCCGATCACCATGTTCACGAAGCCGGGCGTCGGCATGGGCGACCTCAAAGGCAAGACCTTCGGCATCAGCACCTTCGGGTCCGAGACCGACGTCGCCATCGGCATCCTGCTCAAGCAGCTTGGACTTGCCCGCTCGGACGTCACCATTTCGCAGATCGGCGGCAGCTCGCAGCGTTTCGCCGCGCTGATCGCCGGCCGCATCGACGTCGCGCTGCTGATCGAGCCGGCGGTCACGCTGGCCAAGGAACGCGGCTTCAATCCCATCATTGATCTCGCCGCCGCCAGGACGCCGTGGATTTTCGATGCTGTCGTCGTCTCGAGCGGTTATCTGAAAGCCAATCGCGCCACTCTGACGCGCTTCGTGAAGGCCTATATTGCCGGTGCCTACCTTGCGCTTGCGGACGAGGCCAAGGCGAAGGAGGTGATCACGCAAAAACTCAAGACCAGCGATCCGAAGGTCATTGCCGCCACCTACGCCGATTTCAGGCGCCTCATGCCGCGCGATGCGGCGCCCTCGCGCGCGGGCGCCGAGAACGTGCTGGCCCAACTCGAGGCGATCGGAACCGACATCGGCAGCCGCAATCCCGCCGATTATCTCGATCTCGGCATCATCGAGACGCTGAAGCAGGAGGGCTATTTCGCGCAGCTGGAGAAGACGTACCCGATGAAGTAACCCGCTGCACGTCGTCCCCGCGCATAGCGCGTCCTTCAGGGCGTTCACGCCCGTCTTCGACGGGCTATGGACGCGCGTAAACGCGCTTATGC
>CBFGVM010000413.1:0-3842 GCA_965652015.1 uncultured Alphaproteobacteria bacterium | reverse complement strand
CGGCGATCGTGCGCAGCTTGTCTTCGATCTCTTCATCGCGCATCGGATTTGCCGGGCTTCCGCGCGCGGCCGATGTCGAGAGGCTGTGCTTGGTCCCGTCGCTCGTCCACAGCTCGACCGCTGCGGCGACTGTCGCGATCGCGGGGTCGCGGATCACCTCGACCTTGCGCCGCAGCGCAAGCACCGCGCCATCGCGCACGCATGCGTCGGTGAATTGATCGAGCGTGGCCTTGCCGGTAACGAGCGCGGCGGCCACCGCATGCTGCACGCTCACCTGCGATTCGCTCCCGGTCGCAACGTCGGGGCGGTCGGTACGGTCGCTCAGAAGCGGATGACCGCGCACGATCATCCGTTCGACCGCCTCGTGCGGGTGATCGCGCCGCCAGTCGAGCACGCAATCGAGGACGGGATGGATGACGAAGCCGCAGGGATAAGGCTTGATCGAATTTCGTTCGATCTCCCATGTCTCGCCCAGACCTTCGGTCAAGGCGGGCCAATTCGGCGGCTCCGCCATCGCGCTGAGAAAACCTTGTACGCCGGCGATCGGTTCGGGCGGCCCTTCGAATCCGCGTTCGGCGAGGAGCGCCGCCCACAGGCCGTTGCGAGCGCTATTCCCGACGCCGATGCTTTTGGCCGGCCAGCCGAGAGATTCGCAGAGTCCGCAAGCCTGGGTCGCCGCGCTTGCCAGCGTCCAGATCATCTGGGCTTCGTCGAGGCGCATGAGCTTGCCGGCGCCGGTTGCCGCGCCGAACACGCCGCATGTTGAGGTGATGTGCCAACCCTTGGCGTAGTGGCCGGGCGAAATGGAAAGGCCGATGCGGCATTCGATCTCGACCCCGAGAACGAAGGCCAGCAACAGCTCGACGCCGCTCACGCGGCGCAGCTCGGCCAGCGCGAACAGCGCCGCGGCGACCGAGGCTGTCGGATGAATCACGGTCGGAACGTGTGTGTCGCAGAAATCCATGACGTTGGCGGCCGCCGCGTTGAGAAAAGCCGCGCTCAGCGCATCCGTGCGCTCGCGGCGGCCAATCACGGTCGCCTGACTACGGCCCGAAAATTCAGCGAGCGATGCCGCCGCAATCTCCACCGGGCGGGCGCGGCAGCCCGCGAGCGCAACAGCAAAGAAATTCAGCAAGGCACGCTTGGCCTCATGACGTGCGGCCTCGGGCACGTCCTCCCAGCGGGTTTGGACGGCAAACCGAGCCAGCGTCTGCGTGACGGCGGGTGCCTGCAGCATGGATCTCGCAAATCGTTCGATCAGAGCACTTGGCGAGCCGCGATCCCGCTTCCCCCCGCGAAGCGGGCGAGGAAGGCTACTCCGCCGCTTGCCGCAATCCCAGATGGCGCAGCGAGCGGTCGATCCACAGCCGCGTGAGCTTTTCCTGCACGCCGTTCTGATTGAGCCGCGCGCGTAGATTGTCGAAGTCGACGCGGTCGAGATCCTGGTCCTGATTGAAGCAGGAGAACACCACGCTCTCGACGCCGGTTGCGGGATCGCGATGCACCTGCAGGCACTGGGCGCAGATTTCCTTCATCATGCACTGCATCGGCGAATTGATGGAGGCGATTGCCTTGTGTCCGGGCTTGAGATGCTGCGCGAGCATTCCCTGCCGCGCCCGTGAGACCGCCGCCATCATGCCGTCGGAGCCGATCGCGATCACGCGATCGATTTCGCCGAGCGGGATCGGCACCTCCCCGAGCGCGCCTGATGCGTAGGCGTCCAGCGCGGCCACGATGTTGCCGGTGAAGGCTTTGTCCTGCGCCCGCTCGGCACGAAAGCCGGGCGCCTCGTCGCAGCACCACACGATGGCATCGGCCGCGCGCTCGATCTCGTCGATCTTGTAACGGTCGACCGCGCGCTTGTAGCCGGCGAAATAGAGCACGCGGCTGCCGTTTTTGCGCAGCGCCTGCCCGATCGAGAACAAAACCGCATTGCCAAGGCCGCCGCCGATCAGCAGCACGCTTTCGCCGCCCGGCGTTTCCGTCGGATGTCCGGTCGGGCCCATGAGGACGATCGGCTCCCCCGGCGCAAGCTGCGCGCACAGGTCGGACGAGCCGCCCATTTCGAGCACGATGGTCGACAACAAGCCGCGCTCGCGATCGACCGCGGCGCCGGTCAGCGCAAGCCCTTCCTTGGCGAGCCGGGTGCCGTCGGCCTCGCGCGAGAGCGTCTCGTAGTTCTGCAGACGGTAGAATTGCCCGGGCTTGAAGGCGCGCGCCGCCATCGGCGCGCGCACGACGACCTCGACGATCGCGGGCGTGAGCCGGTTCACCTCCTGCACGGCGGGCCGCAGCTCCTCATTAAGTCGCGCGATTAATGACGTCGGCGAGATCTCGGACGGTGGCTGCCGTGCCAGCATCCGACTGACGACCGGATAACCCTGCTTGGCGCTCGCCATCGCTTTCACGACGTTGCCCGCAAACGAAGGGTGCAAGTCGCCGAAGAAGCTGATCGTGCGGCCGTCCGCGCGCATGCTCATCAGCACATGGGCGGCAGATGGCTTGGTGATGCGCTCGGGCGTAACCTTGCGGCCCTCCTCGTCCACTGCCTGGAAATATTTGCCGTCGAGGCGCACGTGTTCCGGTTCCTCACGCGCGAGCACGGTGTTGGGTTGTGTGCCGGCGGCGACGAGGATCGTGCGCGCCGGCAGGATGACTTCGGGGGGCGGAGTGGTCGGATCGTCTTCGACGTGAGAGAGGCGTAGCGCGCGGGCGCAGCCGAACTCATCGAGCAGGACCTCTTGCGGCGTCAACCGCTCGGCGAAGGCGATCCCTTCCTCGAACGCTTTACCCACCTCCTCGTGGTTGAGCGTGTAGCTCGGGGAATCGATCAGTCGCCTCCGATAGACGATCGTGGCGCCGCCCCATCGGCGCATGAGGTCGGCGAGCCGTGGCTGGCGGCCCTCGCGTGCGGCCAAGGCACGCTCGGCGCGAATCTCGCGCGCATGCTGCAGGAACTCGGATGCGGCTTCCGCCTCTTGGGCGGTCCAGTCGGGGCGCACCGCCGCTTCGCCGCGCTCGGCGGCGAGCGTTTCGTAGCGGCTGAGGAACTTCTCCACTTGCAGCGGATAATAGGCGAGCGCCTCGGTCGCGGTGTCGATCGCGGTGAGGCCGCCGCCGATGATGACGACGGGCAGACGAACCTGCAAATTGGCCAAGCTCTCGGTCTTGGCGGCGCCGGTGAGCTGCAGCGCCATCAAAAAATCGGAGGCCTGACGCACCCCGACGGCAAGCCCGTTCTTCATCGGCACGATGGTGGGGCGCCCGGCGCCGGCACAGAACGCGATGTGATCGAAGCCGAGCGCAAAGGCGCCGTCGATGGTGAGCGTGCCGCCGAACCGCACGCCGCCGAACATCGCAAACTCGCGGCGCCGCTCCAGCAGAAGGCGGATGAGCTTGAGGAAATTCTTGTCCCAGCGCACGGTGATGCCGTACTCGGCGACCCCGCCGAATCCGGCCATCACGCGAGCATCGAGCGGCTCGTGCAGCTCGGCCGTGTCGCGGATCGAACGGAAGGAGGTGCGCGCCCCGTTGACCTCCACGCCCGAAACAGCCGCGTCGAGCGGCTCGATCTTGAGTCCGTCCACCGCAACCACGGTGTGACCGTCGTTGATGAGGTGGTGCGCGAGCGTGAAGCCCGCGGGTCCGAGTCCCACGACCAAGACCTTGCGGCCGGTCGGAGGCTTAGGCACCGGCCGGCGAAGGTCGAGCGGATTCCACCGCGTGAGCAAACCATAAATCTCGAAGCCCCAAGGCAGCGCCAGCACCTCCTTGAGGATGCGCGTCTCGACCTGGGGAATGTCGACCGGCTCCTGCTTCTGATAGATGCAGGCCTTCATGCA
>CBFGVM010000412.1:0-3844 GCA_965652015.1 uncultured Alphaproteobacteria bacterium | reverse complement strand
GGAAGTGGCCCTCGTTTTTGTGCAGGCGTCAGGTCCAGAGCTGACATCGCGCGAGAAGTTGTGATCCCGCAGCTTTGAGCTCGTTCCTAATCAGCCGCGGCGGAAGATGCGTTGACCCAAATCAAAACGGTTGTCCGAACGAATACGTACGTAGATTCGCAGAGGGGCAACGTCCTTGGCGTCGTCTCCGGCGCTAATGGCCCCAAGCCCCGCGACTGGAGTCTATGAGTTGTTTCGGGATGCAATAGATGGCAAGTTCGACGATCCAACAGATGCATGGCTGCGCCACGGAGAAGCGGTCATGATGAACACAGCGCGCTCGGCGACCGCCGATGCCTTCGCGCGTGCGCCGCTGCCGAAGCGCTTTTGCAACCTCGATCGTTTGCTTCACGCCATGAATGCGCGCGGTCTCGACGGGATCGTGGCCACCGCTCCGTGGAACGTGTTCTACCTCACAGCGTTCAACGCCATCGCGCACAAGTCGGACGAGCCGCGGCCTTACGCCGTGATACTCTCGCGCCACATGCCTGACCATCCTGTCCTCATTCTTGCTGATTACTATCTAGCGACGTTTCTCAAACAGCCGACGTGGGTCGAGGATTTGCGGCCGTTCCGCGCCGTGATGATGCCACTCGACCTACCGGCGCAGCGCAGTGATATCGATCGTTTCATCCCGCAAGATGGGGCGGAGGCGTCGTGGATAGCCCATGCCCGCGCGGCCTATACCTTCGACATGGCCAGCGCCGTCCGTCGCGCGCTCAAGGATCTCAGGCTCGAGCACGGGCGCGTTGGCTTCGACGACATGGGCTTCGGGTTCCGTTTGCAGGTCGAGGGGCTCGAGGTCGCGGACGGCTACGACCCGCTGATGTTCGCGCGCGCAGTTAAGACCGAGACCGAGTTGGGCCTGTTGCAGCGCGCGACCGCCCTCAACGAGGCGGCGATCCGACGCACCATCGCCGCCTGGGACAAGGGCGCGACCTGGCGGGATCTCAATAAGGCCTATGCCTGCGCCGTCACCGAGTTGGGCGGTTTCGTGCGCGATCCGGGCGGTATGGTGTGGGGTCATCCGCGCGGCACAGATCCCGCGCTCACGCTCGCCACCGGCCTCGAGGACGACGTGGTCGAGTCCGGCACCCACGTCATGTTCGACTGCCACGGCACGATCGATCTTTATTGCTGGGACGGCGGCAAGACCTGGGTGGTAGAGGGCGAGCCTGAAGGCGCGGCCAAGCGTTTTGCCGATGCGACGGCAAGAGTGGCGGAGATGCTGCTCTGCGCCATGCGACCGGGCGCGCGCATCAGCGAGCTGCAGGCCAAAGGCCGCGAAATCTACCGGCGGGAAGGCGTGCCGGACCCGGCTTCAGCCGTCATCTTCTTCCACGGCCTCGGCCTGTCCCACATGGACATCGAGCAACGCACGGCTAACGGCAAGCCGAACGTCGATTGGATGCTGGAAGACGGAATGGTGGTCCCAGTCCATCTGCTCTACCCGGGCGGTGAGCATGAGCGGTTCTGGCTGGAGGAGGTGGTCGCCATCGGAAACGACGGCGGCAAACCGCTGTTCTCGTGGGGATTTGGGCCGCTGACGCGGGAAGGCTGAATCACACAACATCATTAGCTGGATGCAATGGGTCCGATTTTTTAGAACCAACAGCGATGTTTCCTTGGAACCGTCACATCCTAGCGGCGCAGTCGCGAATCATCTAACCATCCCTCGACCCTTCGGGGACTCGACATGCTGACGGTCGCGGTCATCGCCCACAAGGGCGGCGTCGGGAAGACCACCCTCGCGCTGCATCTCGCCGTCGAGGCGGCCAAGGCCGGCCCGGCGGTCATCGTCGACATCGACCCGCAGTCGAGCGCGGCGCAATGGGCGGACAGCCGCACGGCCAAAGAGCCGGCGGTGGTCGCCTGTCCGCCGGCCCGGCTCGCCGTCGCGCTGCAGGAAGCCAGAAACAAGGGCGCCCGTTTCGCCTTCATCGACAGCGCGCCCGCGGTCGAGAGTGCAGCGCTCGCGGCGGTGCGGGCGGCCGACTTCTGCCTGATCGTGTCGCGGCCCGGCATCCTCGATCTGCGCTCGATCGGCGTTAATGTCGAGATCGCCAAACTCGCCGGCAAGCCGGTGGCCGCCGTGATCAACGCGGCGCCCGCGCAAGGCGGACAAGCGGCGGCAGCGGCCGAATCCGTCCGCCAATGGTACAGCGTCGAGGTCTGCCCGATCATCGTCCACCAGCGCGCCGTGTTCGGCCACGCCTTGACGGCAAGCCGGTGCGCGCAGGAGGTGGAGCCGGCCAGCAAGGCCGCGATCGAGATCGCCGCCCTGTGGGACTGGCTCGCGCGCCGCGCCTGCGGCCGACCTCAGGACGAGGTGGCGCGGCTCTCCGCCTGAGTGCGTGCCGGTTGGATCGTCCTTCGCCGTCATGGTGCGCCGGCGGCGTCGGCACAAAGCCGACATCCCGCGATGTCTACCGACTCGTCGCTTTCGGTGGCACAGCGGACAAGGCCGCTGCGCCCGCCGGCAAAAATTGGGGTAAATCGTGCTGGCGTAAACGCTAGCGCCAAATGTCGCTCTGGCGGGCGATTCGCTCTTGTTCAGCTCGCCGCCGATCGAGCGCCGACCTGCCCGGAGGAGGATCACCAAAAAAAGCTGCCGTCAGGCTTTGCTGCGCTCGCAACTCGTACCGGCGATCACGGTCCTCTAATGCTGACGGGCTTGGCGTAATCTTTTGCGAGCCCGAAACGCTCAAAGCGATGTCTGATGCTGGAACGGATTGATCAGGCTCGCCAAGATCGAGTTCGTTCAGAACGTCCGTCATTGTAATTCCCCCCCTGCAGCCTCCCCAGGCCGCGGCCCTAGGGAACGCCACATCATCTTGGCAAAAGGCTGACGGGAGGCTGTCTGGATTAAGACCATACAAAGATTGGTGCAAAAGGAGAGGAAAACCCCGAGCTCGAACTGATCGCCCGGAAGGGGTAAGGAAAGTCATCATGCTGGAGCACCTCAATCCCACTCCACAAAAACCGAGCCGGGTGGTCGTGCTCGGCGCCTATGGCTTCGTCGGCGGCACCTGTGCGCGCCTCCTGATGGCGCGCGGCGTTGCGGTGCTTCCGCTGGACAAGGACGACATCGACCTGACGGCGCCCGGGGCGGCCGAGCAGTTGCAGGCGCGGCTCGCCCCCGACGACGCGATCCTCGTCGTCTCCGCGCGCGCCCCGTGCAAGGACGCCGGCATGATGGTCGACAACATCCGTATCATGCATGCGGTCTGCACGGCGCTCGAGCGCTCGAGCGTCAACCACGTCGTCTATTTCAGCTCGGACGCGGTCTACAGCGACGCGCCTGTCCCGCTGACCGAAGAATCGCGGACCGAGCCCGGCTCCATGCACGGCACCATGCACCTCGCGCGCGAGCTGATGCTCAAGGCCACCGTCAAGGCGCCACTCGCGGTGGTGCGTTCGACCTTGATCTACGGCGAGGGGGATCCGCACAACGGCTACGGGCCCAACCGCTTCCGCCGGCTGGCGGCGGCAGGGCAGGAGATCGTGCTGTTCGGCGAAGGCGAGGAGCGGCGCGATCACGTGCTGGTCGATGACGTGGCCGAAATCGTCTGCCGCGTGATCGAGCATCGCAGTCGGGGGACGCTCAACATCGCAACCGGCGAGGTCCACAGCTTTCGGGACATCGCCGAGCGCGTCGCCGCCATGGCCAAGCCCGTGGTGGCGGTGCGCGGGACGCCGCGGCAGGGAGAGATGCCGCACGGCGGCTACCGACCGTTCGACATCGCGGCCTGCCGCCGCGCTTTTCCGGATTTCCGCTATACGTCGCTTATCGACGGCTTGAACC
>CBFGVM010000411.1:0-3874 GCA_965652015.1 uncultured Alphaproteobacteria bacterium | reverse complement strand
TGGCCTGCGCGCCAATCCCGGCAGCATAAACGGTGTAGTTCTGGATATCCGCCGGCAGCGGGCCCACAAGCGTGACGCCCTTCACGGGGAGAATTTCGCTGATCTGATGCATGCCGAGCTCGGCCGCGCCCTTCGCGATGTGCTCCGCCACCGCGCCGCCGGGAATGAGCTTTGCCTTGGCGTTCACCTCGCCAGCAATCCCGAGCTTGTCGAGAAGACCAGCGACGTAGATGCCGCTCGAGCCACCGGCGGCCGGATCGATATAGGCAACGGACTTGGCGGCGAGCAGCGCCTGCTTGAAGGCCGCGACCGAGCTGATGTCCGGCTTCGGCGTGCCGTCCTTGACTACGACGCCGACGCCGACGCGTGCCAGGTTCGTCCGGCTACCAGCGACGAACTTCCCTTTGTTCGAGAGATCGTTGACTGCCGCGGGCGTGAGCACCGCAAGGTCGAACGTCTCGCCGCCCTCGATGCGCTTGCTCAACGCACCGACGGTATCGTTTTGGACGGTGACCTTGTGGCCGGTCGTTCGCTCGAAGTCGGGCACGAGCGCCAGCAGCACCTGCTTGAACGCGCCGGCGGTGAGCACCTTGATCTCCGCCGCCGCGGCGCTTCGCGGCGCGCCGGCCGCCATGATCACCATCGCAATTCCCAGCAACATGATTTGCATGGCCTCCTCCATTGCTTGCCACATCTTACCGTAAGTGTCGCCCGGACAATCGGTTCTCGCTGCGGCGCGTGTGCATCCGCGACCCCATTCAGCGCGCAATGGTGCAATGCAATAGCTACAGATCTATTTTACCCCTGATTTGTGTTTATACTTCCAAATCAAGGGGTTGATTCGCTGCCAGGGCCGCAGATCGGCCCCTGAAGCGCAATTCATCCACAATGCCGCGTGCGGAGTTTGCGTCTGCCACCGGCCATATCCGGGAACCAAAGGAGAGTGTGCGTGATTTGAGCGACCGGGCCGGGACAACGAAAGGGACGTACCCATGTTCGGAAGCCTTGCACGGCTCGGGCTTATCATTGCCAGTCTCGCTTTTATTATTCCCGATACTGTAGCCCACGATCACTGGATTTCCCGCGGCGGCTACCGCAACACCGCCGGCGAATGGTGTTGCGGCGTCGGCGACTGCTTCGTCGTGCCGAAGGAGCGCGTTGTGATGACGGGCCAAGGCTACGTCATCGTTCAGAGCCCGCTTGCGGGCATGGGGCCGGTCCAGCACGAAGCGATCCCGTTCAGCGAAGCGCAACCATCGCCCGATGGCGAGTTCTGGCGCTGCCGGCGGCCGGATGGCAGCAGGCGCTGCTTCTTCGCTCCGCCGCCAAGCACCTGAGGTTAACGGTCCGCCCGTCCCCGCGAAAGCGGGGACGAAGAATTCGTAGCCCGGATGAGCGACAGCGAAATCCGGGAGACCCCCCGCATATCGCTTCGCTCATGCGGGCTACTGCATTCCCGCTTGCCCCCGGAATGAACGGAAGAGCTGCGTCGACGCTACCCGCATTGGCACTAGCGCCGCTTGCCGCGATGTGTTGATGCCGCACTCGGCGTGGCGGAGGACCGTACGCTCTGCCGCAACGCCGCCTTCAAATCACTCGGCCGTCCATATTTGCGCAACAGGTCGCGGAACGCCTCGTCGGCAAGCTCCTGAAAGGTCTTCATCGAGTCGCGTGTGAGCAGGTCGAGCGCCTGCCAGGTCTCCGCATCGAATTCCACGAGCTTGCGACGGGCCTCCGTCGCCTTTTTGGCCATGACGAACCTCCTGCAAATGGAACAACCGGTGCATCGGACCGTTCACTGCACGCGATGGTTCGAGAGAAACTCGCGCAGCCCGCACCTTACCCCGCCGAGAAGGCGCGCGGCGGCGAAATTATTCTGCGCCGGCCCTGGCAGCGCATCGTTTTATTCTCGGCCTCGCGCTGCCCGTGCTTCTGTTGCTGTTCATCATACTGCTGCGTTAGTTGATGGATCTTGCGCTCGCGATGCGTTGGTTGCTGCCGGCGCATTCGCAGTCATCCTTGCCGGAACATCCCGCGCGCCTAGCCGTTTGCCCCCCGCGTACCACATGCGCTCGGGGCGCGCAGTTCAAGGAGACGAACAATGAAACTGTCCGGCAAGCGCGTGGCGATTCTAGCCTCGCACGGATTCGAGCAGTCGGAACTCGAGGTTCCCCTCGCCAAGCTCAAGGAGGCCGGCGCCAAGGTCGACGTGGTGTCGCCCGAGAAGGGCCAGATCAAGGGCTGGGACATGAAGGACTGGGGCCGCCCGGTGAAGGTCGATCGCAGCCTCAGCGACGCGTCGGTCGACGGTTACGACGCCATCGTGCTGCCCGGCGGTCAGATCAATCCCGATCTGTTGCGCATCAACGACAAGGCGCTGGAATTCATTCGCGCGTTCTTCGACCAGAAGAAGGTGGTCGCGGCGATCTGCCACGCGCCCTGGCTGCTGATCGAAACTGGCATCATCAAGGGTCGCAAGGCGACCTCCTACCGCTCGATCAAAACTGACGTGATTAACGCCGGCGCCAAGTGGGAGGATTCCCCGGTCGTGGTCGACCAGGGCGTGATTACATCGCGCCAACCCGGCGACCTTGAAGCCTTCTCCGCGAAAATCATCGAGGAGATCGCTGAGGGCCGGCACACCAAGCGCAGCGCGGCGGCCTAGCGCCACGTCGCGGCAGCAGCGATCCAGATAGTCCGCGCCGCCGGCGCGTGCTACGCATCGCCGATGCCGGCATTGATCCTTCCCCTGGCCGAGGCCGCGGCGCATCTGCCCGCCCGCGGCGCGTTGATCGGGCTCGATCTCGGCACCAAGACGATCGGGGTTGCTGCGAGCGATCCCGACCGGCGGCTCGCGGCCGGCGTCGAAACCGTTGCGCGCAAGACCTTCTCCGGCGATGCGGCGCGGCTGCTAGCGCTTGCCGCGGAACGGCAGGCGGTCGCCTTCGTGCTCGGGCTTCCCATCAATATGGACGGCAGCGAGGGCCCGCGCGCGCAGGCGACGCGCGCCTTTGCACGCAACTTCGCGCGGCTCACCGAGCTTCCCATTGCGCTCTGGGATGAGCGGCTGTCCACCGCCGCGGTCGAGCGCGAGCTGATCGCCGCGAATGTGACGCGTGCCCGCCGTGCCCGGGTCATCGATCAGCACGCCGCCGCATACATCCTCCAGGGCGCGCTTGATCGGCTCGCTCGCGGCGAGCTGGCATTGTCGAAACATTGAGACTGCCGAAACGGTAAGCCGAACGCGTGCGACCAGCCGAGAAAGATAGATCCGAGTAAACCAGGAGGGGTCCATGTTGGAAACAATGCGCCGGCTCGGTACTGCCACGAATAGCTTGCATCGGGGTATGAAAGATGCGGTTGATACGTTTGGCACGCTTCTCGTCGACGCATTTCATTACTTGGCCCTATTCGCCATTGGTGCGACGACCGTTTGGTCGGCGGCGGCAGCTTTCATCGGAATGGCTGCCCAAGGCCGGGCGAGCCTGGCAGACATCCTCCTCTTGTTCATTTACCTTGAAATCGGAGCGATGGTCGGCATTTATTTCAAGACGACGCGCCTGCCGGTACGATATCTGATATATGTTGCAATCACTGCGCTCGGCCGCATGCTGATCGAAATAGTCGGCGCCGAGCAGCGGACAGGCATGGACATACTGATCCTGACCGGCGGGATTCTCCTTCTGTCATTCGCCGTCCTGGTACTCAGATTCGGGTCATACACATATCCATCCGACAGGCCGGCGGCTGACTTGGCTCGATGAAAGCTGATGCAGCGCCAAAACGACGGCGCTTGGTCAAGCCGGTGGCAAGACACGATCGATGAGCCGGCGCGCGTCGTCCGGCGATATCTCGCTCGTTCCGTACATCACGC
>CBFGVM010000410.1:0-3874 GCA_965652015.1 uncultured Alphaproteobacteria bacterium | reverse complement strand
TGACGAGCCCGGGGTAGCCGGCGGCCGCGACGCGGCGCACCTCGCCGACGAGATGGTCGACCTGAGTGCGGGCCGGCCGCACATCGACCGGGGGATCGATCAGGCCGGTCGGACGAATCACCTGCTCGGCGAAAATGCCGTGCGCCTGCTCGATCTCCCAGGGGCCGGGCGTGGCGGAGACGGTAACGGTCTGCGGCCGCATGGCGTCCCATTCCTCGAACCGCAACGGCCGATTGTCCATGCAAGAGGGCAGGCGGAAGCCGTATTCGGCGAGCGTCGCCTTGCGCCGGAAATCGCCGCGGTACATGCCGCCGAGCTGGGGAATCGTGACGTGGCTCTCGTCCACGAACACGAGCGCATTGTCGGGCACGTATTCGAACAGCGTCGGCGGCGGCTCACCGGTCTTGCGGCCGGTGAGGTAGCGCGAATAGTTCTCGATACCGGCGCAGCTTCCCGTCGCCTCCATCATCTCGAGGTCGTAAAGGGTACGCTGCTCGAGCCGTTGCGCTTCGAGCAGGCGCCCGGCGGCATTGAGCTCGGTGAGCCGTGCGCGCAGCTCCTCCTTGATGCCGGCGATCGCCTGCAGCAAGGTCGGGCGCGGCGTCACATAGTGCGAGTTGGCATAGACCTTCACGAATTCCAATTCGTCCGTCTTCGCGCCGGTGAGCGGATCGAATTCGTGGATCGACTCGATTTCATCTCCGAACAGGCACACCCGCCACGCGCGGTCCTCGTAGTGGGCAGGGAAAATCTCGATCACGTCGCCGCGCACCCGAAACGAGCCGCGATAGAAATCGCCGGCCGAGCGCTTGTACTGCAAGGCGACGAGATCGGCGATGAGCTGGCGCTGATCGATGCGATCGCGCTGCTTGAGCGTGACCGTCATGGCCGAGTAGGTCTCGACCGAGCCGATGCCGTAGATGCACGACACCGACGCCACGATGATCACGTCATCGCGCTCGAGCAGGGCGCGCGTCGCGCTGTGGCGCATGCGGTCGATCTGCTCGTTGATCGAGGATTCCTTCTCGATATAGGTGTCGGTGCGCGGCACGTAGGCCTCGGGCTGGTAGTAGTCGTAGTAGCTGACGAAATATTCGACCGCGTTGTCGGGAAAGAACGACTTGAACTCGCCGTAGAGCTGAGCCGCGAGCGTCTTGTTGGGCGCGAGCACCAGCGCCGGCCGTTGCGTCGCTTCGATCACCTTGGCCATGGTGAACGTCTTGCCCGAGCCGGTGACGCCGAGCAGGACCTGCATGCGATCGCGCCGCGTGACTCCTTCCACGAGGTCGGCGATCGCCTGCGGCTGGTCGCCCTTGGGCGCGAAATCGGATTTGATCACCAGCCGTTGGCCGCCCTCGGACTTTTCCGGTCGCGGGGGACGATGCGGCGTCCATGGCCGCTGGCTGAATTCGGGCCGGCCTTCGCGCAGCAGCGTTTCCAGCGCGTGGACGGTCGCGGAGGCGCCGGTGACGCCGCGAAAGCTGCCTCGCGCCGCTCTTGGCTCCCTCTCGTCGCGTTCCACTTGCGCAAGCGTGCTATCGTCATCGTCGAGCCCAAGCCCCTTCGCCAGGTCGGGATCGAGTTCGCCGAGCGGTGCAGCGCCCCGGTAAGGCGCCTGCGGGGCCTCGCCCCATCCCCGCGGCGTCGACTTGCGCGCGCGGTGCGCGGCGGCGAAATCGGCGCGCCGCTCGAACGAGTTGTCGGGCGGCGGTTCCAATCCGGTCTGCGAGCCGGGTCCGGCGGTTCCCTGGCCGATGCCGGGATTGAGCAGGTCGGCGAGTGCCGGATCCGTCGGCGGCTGCTCCGGCCGCGCTGCTTTGGCGCGGGTGGGTTTGGCGGGGTCTTTCTTCGAGTGCTTGGCCGGATCGCGCGTGGGCTTCGGTTTCGCCCTGGCCGGCGCGTTGGGATCGTGAGGAAGTTTCGCCATCGCCGGAATATGGAGGCCCGGCTATGATGGGAAAAGAGTGAACAGGGCGGCTCTGGCTTCAAATTATCGCAAACGATGGAGGAAACCGTGCGACACCGCGGCGCGATGACTCGGCGGGACGTATTGAAGGCCTCGACAGCGCTGCCGCTCGCGGTCATGGCCGTGCGCGCTTCCGCGCAAGGCGCCTATCCGGCAAGACCCGTCAAAGTGGTGATTCCCTATCCGCCGGCTGGCGGCGCCGACACCGTGGGTCGTCTACTTTTTCAGAAACTCAGCGAAATGTGGGGGACACAATTCGTCATCGACAACCGCGGCGGCGCCGGCGGTACGATCGCGGCTGCGGCCGTGGCCAAGGCGGAGCGCGACGGCTACACCATCATGTACGACGCGACCGCCCATTCGGTGAATCCGTCGCTCTACGCCAATCTGCCCTACGATACCGTCAAGGACTTCCAACCGGTCTTTCTCGGCGCGCTCATCACCAATCTTCTGGTCGTCAACAAATCGGTGGAAGCACGCAACGTCGCCGACGTGATCGCGCTCGCCAAGGCGACGCCGGGGGGCCTCGATTGGGCCTCTTCGGGCAACGGCACGGTGCAACACCTCGCGCTCGAAATGTTCAAGCATCGCGCCGACATCAAGCTCAATCACATCCCCTATCGAGGCGGTGGGCCGGCGCTCAACGATCTCATCGGCGGACAGGTCAAATTCTATTTCTCCAACGCCGCAGCCTCGATCGGCCACGTCCAATCGGGAACGCTCAAGTGCATCGCTCACACCGGCAGGGGGCGCCTTGCGGCGCTTCCCGACGTGCCGGCGGTGGCGGAAACGCTGCCGGGCTTCGAAGCCTATGAATGGCAAGGCCTGTTTGTGCCAGCCGGCACTCCGGCGGAGATCGTGCAGAAGCTCAACACCGGATTGAACGCGGTGCTGCGACAACCGGACATCGCGGAGCGTCTCAAGCAGCTCAACGTCGAATTCCGCGAGAATACACCGGAGGAGTTTCGCGGCTTCGTCGCGGCGGAAATGGAGAAATGGGGGCGCGTGGTGCGCGAAGCCAACATCAAGCTGGGATAGCTAACGCTAGGAGGTTCATAACTGCGAATGTTTGGCGGGCAAGGGAGCCATGCACGGGAGAAATTTGATCCGCCTGGTTCATGGTGGCTCATGCATCCAGAACTATGTTACAGCAGCATCCGATTGAGTAGTTTAAGGGATAACGCCGATGATCGATGTCTACTATTGGACCACGCCGAACGGCCACAAGATTACGATCTTCCTCGAGGAGACCGGGCTCCCCTACAACATCATGCCCGTGAATATCGGCAAGGGTGAGCAGTTCAAGTCGCAATTCCTGGCGGTTTCCCCGAATAACCGCATCCCCGCCTTGGTCGATCATGCGCCCGCGGGCGGCGGCAAACCGAGTGCCGTGGTCGAGTCGGGGGCCATCCTGCTCTATCTCGGCGAGAAGACGGGGCAATTCTTGGCACGCGAGGTGCGCCCTCGCACCGAGACCATCCAGTGGCTGTTCTGGCAGATGGGCAATCTCGGCCCGATGGCCGGGCAGAACAATCATTTCAGCCACTACGCGGTGGAGAAGATTCCCTACGCGATGGATCGCTACCGCAACGAGGTCAACCGGCTCTACGGCGTGCTGAACAAGCGGCTCGCGGATCGCGCTTTCGTCGCCGGCGAATACTCGATCGCGGATATGGCGATCTATCCCTGGATCGTGCCCTATGAGCGGCAGGGCCAGAACATCGCCGACTTTCCGCACCTCAAACGTTGGTTCGAAGCGATCCGTGCGCGACCCGCGGTCGAGCGCGCCTACGAAAAGGCGAAAGCGGTCAACCCGAACATGGGCGGCATCCGCACCGCGGAGGAGCGCGCCATCCTATTCGGCCAGACCGCCGCCTCGGTCGAGCGCGCCGCCGCGCAAGCGGGGTA
>CBFGVM010000409.1:0-3882 GCA_965652015.1 uncultured Alphaproteobacteria bacterium | reverse complement strand
CCCGACCATAGACCGCCATCAAACAAGCTAAGCCAGTGTGCCCGGAGCGCGGTGCAGCGGAAACCTCGCCTCGCTCCGCGGAGAAAGGGGCTGCGCTGCGCCCTTCGCTCCTTCAGTCCTCGAGCGGCGTGATCGGATCGCCTTTGCGGATGATGCCGCCCACTTCGATGCGGCAATTGAGCCCGGAGCGGTTGAGCAGCGGCGCATAAACCGGGCGTCCCAGCAGCTTCTCGAGATACCTGCAGGGGAAGTTGAGCCGTCCGCCGGTGAGGACGACTTCGCCGACCTTGAAGCGCTTGCCGACGAGATGGCCCAGCGGCACTCCGCGCGTCGTGAGATTGCGACGATGCTCTGCGGGCGCAAGCTCGACTTGCTTGCCGGGAGCCGGCGGATCACCCCGCGCGATTGCCTCGAGCACTTCCATTTCGATCAGCGTCACCTCGCGCGCATCGGGTTTTGGCGAGTAGGTGCCGGTGCCGCTGAAATAGCGATCGCCTTCGATCCCGCGGCCGGCGACAAGCTTGGCTTGCTCGAGCTCCTCCATCGCGAGCGATGCTCTCGCCGCGATATGAATGTGGAGGAGGCGGCCGGACCAGCTCATTGCAAATGCAAATAAGTAGCCCGGATGAGCGAAGCGAAATCCGGGACAAATCGCGCGGGATAGAACCCGGATATCGCTTCGCTCATCCGGGCTACTTCCTGCTTGCCTATTCCGCCGCCTGCCGTGAGGGCGGGCGGACGCTCTCGAGCCCGTCCGCCGCGGTCGCCGAGATCGTGGTGCGCACCATCAGCCGCGCTTCCTGTGCAGGCCAAGGGCGACCGCGATGCATACTGGCGCGGTTGTCCCACATGACGACGTCGCCCTTGCGCCAGGTGTGTACGTAGCTCAGGTCAGGTGCGGTTGCCGCATCCATCAGCTCGGCGAGGAGCTTTTGCGCGGCCGTTTGCTCCATGCCCTCGATCGCATAGGCATGCGAGGCAAGGTAGAGCGCGCTGCGCCCGTTCACCGGATTCGTCCACACCATGCGCCAGCATTGCGGCGGCAGCGCCGCGCGCTCCTCCGCGCTCGCCAGGTCGGGCGCGATCTTGCCGCGCGAATGGGCGTAGTCGTGCCAGGCGAAGGAATTCTCGAGCCGCTTGCGCAGCGCTGAGTCAAGTCTGTCCCAGGCCAGACGCGTCGAGACATAGTCAGTCTCGCCGCCGCGGGCCGGGATGATGCGTGCCGAGAGCACCGAGGCGAGCGCCGGCACGCGCTTGAAGGTGCTGTCGGTATGCCAGAGCTGGTTTGCCTTGTTGCGCAGCGCCAGCCGGTGATCGGCCGGCACGACCTTGCCGTTCTCGTCGATGGTGCTCAGGATCACGAGATTGGTGCCTGCGCCCAGCGAGCCGACCTTGGTCACTTCGAGCGGCCCGAAGCGGCGCGAGAAGGCGAGCTGCATCTCGTCGGTCACCTCCTGGCCGCGAAAGACGATGACCGAATGCTCCTCGAACGCCGCGCGCGCCTCCTTGTATGCGGCGTCGTCGGCCGCGACCTCGGCAAGCGTGATGCCGCGCAATTCGGCGGCAAAGCCCGGACCCAGCGGGATAATCTCCATCGGTGAGCCCTCCGTTGCTTGGATTGCTCAGCTTTCCACGAGATGAGGCCAACTCGCAAGGAAGTAACCGCCTCGGACATCGGCCTCTGGGAATACCTCCAAGCAATACGCGGCCGCCCACAACCCCCGCGGCTGGGGCCAAAAGGCCTTAAGTGTAGAGACTGTTAACGAATCCCGGCGTCGGCCAGCCGCCGATCTCCCCCTGCTCGCTTTGAACCAATTGCCCCCCCAGCGCGACCAATAGTCGGGAGCCACCTGCGGCAACGTGCCGGCTTGGGTGGCAGTCGATGGGAACAGGGGGGCTTCATGCACATCCACAGCGGGCTCTAACTGCGATTGCGGCCTCGCCGACGGCTACTTGCGCCGTTGCGTGGTGCGCGCTGTCCCGCTTCCCGCACGCCTCCGTCGCGCCCGCACGCGGGCAAGGACCCTTGGGGAGAATCTCTCATGACTCGCCTTCGTTACCATATTCTGGCAGGCACGGCCCTGGCCGTCATCCTCGCAGCCGTCCCGCTGGGCGGGCTCGCGCTCGACGGGAGCAACAAAATGCCTCCCGCGCCGGCTGCTGCATCGCCTGCCCAGCAGATCGCAAGCGAAGCTTCTGCTCCTAATTCAGCAGTGACCGAGACGGCGGCTACGACCGAACCTGCCACTACCGAACCGGCGGCCGCGACGGAGTTGACGGTGACGGCGGAGCAGGCAGCCCCCCCGCCCGACCCGATGGCATCGCTCGATCCTGCCGACCGGCCGATTGCGGAAAAGATTCGCGACTTCTTCGCCGGCACATCGGACCGGATCTTTGCCAACAAGAAAGAGCGCGCCGCGGCCGAGGCGTTCTATCAGAGCCGCAACTATGCGCCGCTTTGGCTCGACCAGGGCGTCGCGAGCGCGCGTGCCGCCGCTGCGATCGCGCGTTTGAAGAAGGCCGATGCCGACGGGCTCGAAGTCGGCGACTACAAGACGCCGAATTTTGCGGGGTTGGGATCCGACGCGCTTGCGGATGCCGATCTCAGGCTCACGCAGACGGTGCTCACCTATGCGCGGCACGTGCAGGCCGGGCGCTTCTCCTACACGCGAGTGAGCCGCAACATCGAGCTGCCGCAGGCGGCGCCCGAGCCGGCAGACGTCCTCAACGCAATGGCGGCGACGCAGGATGCCGACAAAGCGCTCGACGCGTTCAGCCCGCCGCACAAAGAATATCAAAAGCTCAAGGCGATGCTCGCTGAGCTGCGCGGCGCTTCAGGTGTCAAGAAAGGCGACAGCTCCCGCGAGATCGAGACCATCATCGCCAATATGGAACGCTGGCGCTGGTATCAGCGCGATCTGGGCCAAGCGCATGTGGTCGTTAATCAGCCCGACTTCACGCTCCGGGTGATGCATGAGGGCAACCAAGTGTGGACCACCCGCATCGTCGTCGGCAAACCGAGGACGCCGACACCGCTGCTGAGCGAAACGATGAAGCACATCACCGTCAATCCGACGTGGAACGTGCCGCCCTCGATCGTGTACGGCGAATATCTGCCGGCGCAGGCGCAGGACCCCACCGTGCTCTCGCGCATGGGGCTGCGCGTGAGCTACAGCGGCGGCGGCGTGCACATTTCCCAACCGCCGGGACCCGGCAATGCGTTGGGACGGATTCGGTTCAACTTCCCCAACCGGTTCCTCGTCTATCAGCACGACACCCCGGACAAGTTCTACTTCGCCCATGAGACGCGCGCTTACAGCCATGGCTGCATGCGCGTGCAGGATCCGGCGAAATATGCCGAGGTCCTCCTCAAGATCGCGCGGCCGCAGGAGCATTGGACGGCCGAGCGGATCACCCGGATGTTCGGCAGCTCCGAGCACAATCTGCAACTGCAGCCGACGCCGATCTGGGTCCACCTGACCTATCAGACCGCTTTCGTCGACAGCGCCGGCAAGCTGCAAATGCGCCGCGACATCTACAACATCGATAGCCGCACACTCGCGGCGATCAAGGGCGGCCGCGGCGGCCTCGAGGCCCCGCCCGAGCGCAAGCGCGAGCATGAGCTGGTGGCCCAGCGCAGGGCTGCACCGCCTGCTCCGGCCGTGCCCGCTGCACGCAGCGGCTCCATGTTCCAGTCGATGTTCAACCCGACGCCGTCTTACAACGGGACGCCGTCTTACTACGGCCGGGCGCCGGTCTATCGCTAAAGCTGCAGGTAATGTAATGGCGAGTGGTAGCGGCGCCGCCCCGTCCCCACGCCCCGGTTTTGGTTTTTTGGTTCAGGAGTTGGGCGCAAACCCAATTGTTTCGCGTTAGGGTCGG
>CBFGVM010000408.1:0-3895 GCA_965652015.1 uncultured Alphaproteobacteria bacterium | reverse complement strand
TCGCCGCGGCTGGCGATCGTATCGGCGAGCTCGATTCCACCCTGATTGAACATCGCTTCGAACGATTGCAGCCGTGCGGCGAGCATTTCGCGCGTCGCATCGCCGCGGCTGGTAATCAAGTCGGCAATCCCCTGGGCGCTCTCGTTGAACTGGTCGGTGACGCGGTTGCCGCGCTGCACGATGGTGTCGGTGATGCGCGCCCCGGTCTGCTCGAGCTTGGACACCACGTCTCCGCCGCGCAGGCTGAGATCGAGCACGAGCGAGTCGCCGGTGTTCTTCAGCGTGGTATTGACCTCCTCGATGCGGCTGGAAATCGTGTCGGCGAGCTGGTTGCCGGTATCGATCGCGAGATCGGTCAGCTCCTGCGACCGATTGCTCATGAGATCGAGAATCTCAGCTGACTTTTGCGCGAAGTTCTCGCTTACGCGATCGAGCCGCTCCGACATCATGCGATGGATGTTGGCAGTAATTTCATTGAACTCGTCGCCGATGTGATCGGTCTTGAAATTCAGCGTCGTGGTCAAGCGGTCGCTGGCGGCGGAAATGGCCTGCGATGTTTCGCGGCTGGTCTTTTCGAGGCGGTCGAGCAGGTCGCCGCCGCGCTCGCCGAGCGTCTGGATCATCGTGTCGCCGGCGTTGCCGAGCGCGCGGGTGATATGCTCGGCTTTCTCGGACAGCGCGTGGGTGATCCGCCGCGAAGCGTCGTCGACCTGCTCGGCAACGAGCTCGCTGATCTGCGAAATGTCATGGCTGAGATCGAGATGGACGCTGTTGATGGCGTCGCGGATCTGATCGGCTTGGCCGACCAGGTTATCGCGCTGGCTGCCCAAATCCTGCAGCAGCGCGCGGATGCGGACCTCGTTGTCGTTGTAGGCATGTTCGAGAGCGGAAACCTCGTTCGCCACCAAGGTCTCGAGCTCGGCGGCGCGCGCCAGCGCGCGCTCGACGCCATCGCCCATGGCCGCCACCTCCCGGCGGATCGCTTGGCCGACGGTGACGATCGACTCGCGCGCGACCGTCTCGGGCTCAGCCAAGCGCATGGCGACCTCGGCCATGGACTGAGTGATGAGCCGCAACTCTTGCGAGCGCCAGGCGATGTAGGCGAGCACATAGAAGAAGATGATCGGGACGAAGAAAACGACGGCGAGCATGGCCAGCACGGGCGCCGTGAGACCGCTCGGCCCGAGCGCCGATTGCAGTTCGGGCAGGTACATCCAGCCGAGCACCAGCCCGACCAGGACCCAGAGGCCCGCGAACACGCTGGCGGTGACGTAGGACGTGCGTGCCGGGCGGCGCTGCAGCGTTCGCAGGATCTGACCAATCGATTCACGGTCGTCATTGGCCGCGCGGCGCGGCAAGCTCTGCTCTTCCGGTTGGCGGACCTCCTCATCGGGCGTGACGGATCCCGTGGCGCGCCACTCCGATGGCGCCTCCTCGGTCGGCGTCACCGGCGGCGCGGGCGGAGCTGCTGCCGCGTCGCGCGCCGCGAGCGCGTCCTGGATCGCCGAAAGCGCCGCTTCCGTCGGATCCTTGATCCTCTTCGGAGTGTTTGCCATGTCCGTCGTCGCCTCGTATTACGCTGGACTAGAGCAGCGGCAGGAGCGAGACCCTGACCGCGCCACGAGCGCGTTAGCCTTGAGATCCCTGCGGAACCCCCTCGGGCGGCCGTGTCCGCCCAGACATTTCACCGCCGTTGGGCTATCCTATCGGCTTGGCATACCGAAGGAAACTGCTTGTTAAGGCGTCTTTAATCATCGTTAACGGCAGGCCGACCATGGGTCGAGCACCGCACGGCAAAGACAGCGTCTGCACGCCTGGCGAGGATTTGCCTGGTCATATTTACTCCGGCATGCGGCCGAGCGAGGCGCAGCGGCGTTATCTCGAGCGCGGATTGACGCAACCCGGCGGAAAGCTGCCGCTTTTCGATCGCGACGGCCGGGAAGTATCGAGGAAGACCGTTGAAGCATGCTTGGCCCATGGCTGGGCCGCGCCTTGGGTGCACAATCCGATCAAGCCGGACTGGTCGGTCTGCCGCCTGACTCCGGCAGGCTACCGCGTGCTCGGCAGCGAGCCGCCGGCGGAGCCTGCGTCCGGAGGGCGCGTCTAGTTCTGCCTGGCAGTTCTGCCTGGGTTGAACCCGAGCGGCGAAGTCGGTCGCGCGTTCGCCTTGCCGTTGCGCGGGGCAGGGACGCACGGCGAGCGCGTCATAATTGCTTCAAGCACGAACCAACATGCTCTATAGGACGCCGCATCAGCGCAGTTCCGCCAACGCATGCCGAAAATCACCTATATCGATCATGAAGGCACCGCCCGCACGGTCGAGGGCGAGATCGGCTCGACCGTGATGGAGACTGCGATCAAGAACGGCATTCCCGGGATCGAGGCAGAATGCGGCGGCGCGTGTGCTTGCGCCACCTGCCACGTGCACGTCGACGAAGCTTGGCGTACGGTGGTCGGCGAGCCATCGCCGATGGAGGAGGACATGCTCGACTTCGGCTACGACGTGAGGCCGAATTCGCGCCTGTCCTGTCAGATCAAGGTGACCGCCGAGCTCGAGGGCCTCGTGGTGCGCACGCCTGAGCGGCAAGCGTAGCTGTCTTGCACCGTCGCCGCTATACATTCCCGGCTCATCATCCCATATCAGGACGGTCAGGCAAACGAGGCGCCGCGAAATCGTATGAGCGAACCGATCAAGACCGACGTGCTGATCATCGGTGGCGGACCGTGCGGGCTGTTCGCGGTGTTCGAGCTTGGCCTGCTCGACATGAAAGCGCACGTGATCGACATCCTCGACAAGATCGGCGGTCAGTGTGCCGAGCTCTATCCGGAGAAGCCGATCTACGACATTCCGGGATTGCCCTACGTCACCGGCCAGGGCCTCACCGAGGCGCTGCTGGCGCAGATCAAGCCGTTCGGCGCGACGTTTCATCTGCAGGAAATGGTCGAGAGGGTCGAGAAGATCGGCGATCCGCTGTTCCGCGTGACGACCGATCGCGGCCAGGTTTTCGAAGTCAAGGTGATCGTGATCGCGGCGGGTGGCGGCTCGTTCCAGCCCAAACGCCCGCCGATTCCCGGCATCGAGAGCTACGAGGGCAGTTCAGTTTTCTACTCCGTGCGGCAGATCGAGGCGTTGCGCGGCAAGCGCCTCGTGATCGCGGGCGGCGGCGATTCCGCGCTCGATTGGACGCTCAATCTCGCGCCGGTCGCTAACCACCTCACCCTCGTGCACCGGCGCAGCGAGTTTCGTGCCGCGCCCGACAGCGTCAACAAGATGATGAAGCTCGTCGGCGAGGGCAAAATCGATTTCGTGCTGGGTCAAATCTCGGCGCTTGCAGGCGAGAATGGCCGGATCGGCAAGGCCATCGTGAAACGCAACGACGGCTCGAACTTTGAAATCGCCTGCGACGCGTTGCTGCCGTTCTTCGGCTTGACCATGAAGCTCGGCCCGGTCGCGGACTGGGGTATGAAGATGAAGGACGGAGAATACATTCTCGTCGACACCGCGGCGTTCGAATCGAGCGTGCCGGGAATTTTTGCGATCGGCGACATCAATTGGTATCCGGGCAAGCTCAAGCTGATCTTGTCGGGCTTCCACGAAGGCGCGCTGATGGCGCAAAAGGCCTATCACTACGTCTATCCGGGCAAGCGGCTGGTCTTCCAGTACACGACTTCATCCACGAGCCTGCAGAAGAAGCTCGGCGTGGCGTGAGCCTTTACGCCCGAGGTGTGTCAGACGAAATTGTTCGGACTGAAAATGTGCCAGTCGCCAGGAACCGGAGCGTGTGCGACGCCGCCTTCCGCGGTGATTCCAAAACCATTCATTTCCCAGATGTAGACCTACCCGCTGTCGTGGCGCCAGAAAATGTCGCTCTTGCCGTCAGCGTTGTAGTCGCCG
>CBFGVM010000407.1:0-3898 GCA_965652015.1 uncultured Alphaproteobacteria bacterium | reverse complement strand
CTCTGAGCCGGGGCGGTGCGCCCCGGCCGGTCACGATAGCGTCGTTTTCAACACGGCGAACAGCTTCTCGACGTCTTCGTCCGTGTTACATACGTGCGGTGTCACGCGCATGGCCTGACCGCGGACGGAGACATAGACGTCGGCTGCCGCGAGACGCATGGGCAGATCGGACGGAATGCCCCCGCTGAAGCGCAATCCGAGATAATGCCCTGCCCGACGATGGGCCGGCACGCTGCTGATCCCGAACTCGCCATACGCCCGTTCGGCAATAGCCGCCGTGCGCAGCTGCAGCGTCTGGAAGATGCGCGGCACCGTCCATTCCGATAAAAGCTTGAGCGAGGCTTGGGCCACCGGCATCAGGGCGAAGTTGCTGCGCTCGCCGACGTCGAAACGGCGCGCGCCGGCTTGGAATTCACCGCTGTAGTTCACGAGACCGGCGAAATTTTCGGAGTCCTTGCGTGCAATCCAATTGTGCTCGATGGGACGCCCGCCTTGCCAGCGCGGCGCAACATACAGAAACCCAAGACTGTACGGCCCGAGCAGCCATTTGTAGCTGGCCACAGCCAGAAAATCCGGATCGACGCGTTTGACATCGAGCGGCAGCGCCCCGACCGATTGGGTCGCATCCACGCACAAGATGGCACCGACGCGGCGGCATGCCGCTCCGATCGCCTCGAGATCGATGAGCCCTCCGTCGGTCCAATGACAATGCGGGACGGCGACGATCCCGGTCGATCGATCGATGAAGGAGAGCAGCGCCGAGGTCCAATCATCATCGCCGGGACGCGGCACCGAGACAAACGCCGCGCCAGTCCGCTCGGCAAGGTCCATCCATGGGTACACATTGGACGGAAACTGCTCGGAGAGCGTCACGATCCTTTGCGTCTTTTTGATTTGAATGTTGTGCGCCGCCTGCGCCATCCCGTACGACACCGCCGGGGTAAATGCGATGTCATCAGCCCGGGCATTGACCAGGTCGGCAAACAATTTTCTCACCGCCTCGCTCGAGGTGAAGAAATCGGCCGGTGCGATGGTCCAAGGCCAAGACTTCCGCCGCAGCCCGTGCTCGCCCGCCATCAGCGAGGCTTTCGGCAGCGGCGACATGTAGGCGCAATTCAGGAATGCGACCTCATCCGGGATGTCGAAGAGATGACGCTGGCTCGCAAGCACAGGCGCCCCGATCGAATCCGAATTTGTCATCGAGAGTTGCCGTCCTAGGTACTTGTCATGGTGATCCGAAATACCGGAAGAACCCCGGCAGGCAATTGCTGCGCCTGGGATCAGGCCTGTTGTACGACTTCGATCAGGTCACGACTGCGCGTCACGCGGGGCCACGCCTGATCGAAATCCGCAACGAGCAGCTTGAAGCCTGGAGAGTTGAGACAGTCGCGCAGAGTTGCCATGTCTTTGAACTGATAGAGTGCATAGTGGACCGAGGGGTCGCTGCGGCTCCAGAAACGCCAGCCTTTCTCGGCCTGGAACTTGTCCATCGCCAACGGTAAATGGTGCGTTCCATACCATTGATCGAATTTCGCACGGTCGGACTCGCTCGGCACCTCCGCTCGAACCATGAAATAGGCTTTGTTTGCCTCCATGCTTGCTCCTCCTGCTGTTCCGCGGGTCTCATCCGCTTTCACTTTAAGCCCGAGCCCTCCGGCGCGAGCCTGAAAATTGATCCGGCGCCACCTCGCCAAGCCGGGTCCCGCCGGCGCGAATGTAAGCGCCGCGCGTGACTGATGGCAGTGTGATGCCGAGACACGCGGTTCCCGCGCAAGGCGCGGTAATCTCACCGCTTGTCGAACACCATCACTTTGGAGACGAAGGCGTTGACATCGCGGATGTGCGTTAGCCCGCAGCCTGCGGCGACCTCGCGGAAATCCTCCTTGAGGTAGCTGCTGTAGTAGGGCTCGTGGTAGCTGCGCGGGAACAGTTCGAGCATGCCGTCATAATCCGGCTCGTCGCCGATCTGCAGCGAGTCCACGATGACAAGGCGGCCGCCGGGCTTCAAGACGCGGGCGAATTCGCGAAACACGATCCGGCGCACCTTCGGCGGCAATTCGTGCAACATGAAAAGGTTGGTCACTGCATCCTGGCTGTTGCTCTTGACCGGAAGCGTTTCCCCGTTGGCCACCGCGATGTTGATCCAGCACCATCGCTTCAGGTGCCGCTTCGCCTCGGCGACGTAAGCCTCCGACAAATCGATGCCGAGCACCAGGAGGCGCGGCCAAGCCTGTTTGAATGAATCGAGAAAGCGTCCGGTGCCGCAGCCCACGTCGAGGAGCTTCAGGCGGCGTTGATCGCGCCCGGCGAAAATCTCGTAGAGCGGCACCAGCGCTTGCCGGCGCGTCGCATTGGCCGAGCCGTTGAACAACACCTCGACTTGCGTGTCATAACGCTGCGCCGAGGCTTCGGTCAGCCAGCCGCCCGTCTGGAAGTGGAAATTCTGCAGGTAGTAGTTGGGACGCTTGCCGCGCGTGTGCGCGGTCAACACCTCGCGGACCTCGCGGCGCTCGCGCCGGTAATGGACCTCCGGCAGATCTTCGAAGAAGAGGCGCGAGCGTGCGAGCAGGACCGGAAGCGTGCCGTCATGATCCGCCGGCAACGGGTAGATTCCCGCCTCCACATTGGCGAGGTCGCGCTGAAACAGCACCGCCATGTCGGCGTAAAGGCGCGCGCGGTCGGGCACGGGCACGCGAGGGGGCAGTTGCGGCCGCGGCCTTTGCCCGGCCTGCTCGCGCACCGTTTGCGACAGACGCCGCATCACCATGCCGTGGCCGATATACCAGGCCACGCGCGGCAGCTGTCGTGCGCCGTAGACGATACGGGTGGCAAACTGGGAAACCGGATCGGCCATGCGCTGCCTCCGTCGCAACGCTACTCCATAACAAAGGCGCCAGCGAGCAACCGTTCCGTCACGGCCGGCATGCGCTTCGGCAGGCCGATGCTCACGCGCCAAGCTTGGCGGCAAGATCCTCGAGGCTAGCCGCCGCGACATCGACCGACGCCGTGGGATGAGCCTCGCCCCTGCCCGGCCCATGCTCGTTCGGCCGCGCGACGTGGCCGGTGCGCAGCCCGCATTTGGCCGCCGCCACAAGATCATTCGTGTGCGCGGCCACCATCATGCACTCGCCGGGCGGCAGATCGAAAGCCTCGCAAGCGGCGAGATAGACGCACGGCTTGGGTTTGTAGTCGCCGGCGACTTCCGCACCCAGGATCGCGTCCCACGGAAAGCCGTTGCGGCGGGCGAGATCGACCATGAGTGAAATGTTGCCGTTCGAGACCGGCGCCAGCAGAAACCGGCGCTTGAGCCGGGCGAGGCCGCCGGGCACGTCGGGCCAGGCGGGCAGTCGATGCCACGCGAGATTGAGATTGCGCGTCGCCGCTTCCGCCAGTCCTAAAACTGCGAACTGCGGCAGGATGCGATCAAGATTGCGCCGGTGCAGCACGTCGAGCTTGCAGAATGGCACGCGTCCGGCGCGCACGTCTTCCATGGCGGGCTGGGACTCGTTGCGCCAGGCGTCCGCGAAAGCCAACCAGTCGAACTTATGGTCGGCGGCTCCGAGAATGCTCTCGGCCTCGCGCGCGACGCCGTTGCGCCAGTCAACGAGCGTCCCAAAGACGTCGAAGAACAGCGCCTTGACACTCATGGGGCTCGATCGGATTGCGGATCACGATCCCGCCGGCGCCATGCCCTTCGATTTGAGCACTTCGGCGGCGGCCGAGCCCGCGAGCGCCTTGAGCAAGGCATTCGCAGCCTCGCTCTCTTTGGCCTGCGCGCCAATCCCGGCAGCATAGACGGTGTAGTTCTGGATATCCGCCGGCAGCGGGCCCACAAGCGTGACGCTCTTCACGGGGAGAATTTCGCTGATCTGATGAATGCCGAGCTCGGCCTCGCCCT
>CBFGVM010000406.1:0-3901 GCA_965652015.1 uncultured Alphaproteobacteria bacterium | reverse complement strand
TTTTTAACGCTTCAATCACCATAAGCACGGTTACCGCTGAGCCCGCATGCAGTTACGACTATTATGGTTACCGATCCGTCGCCGCCCGCTTGAGGGGAATCCAAACGGATTGTCGGGCGCCGACGATCGAGGGGATAACGGGCAACAGAAACGGTCAAATCATGCATCTGTCACGCATACTGGCGGCCGCCGCGGCCGCAGCGGTGCTTGCTGCAACCCTACCGCAGCTGGCGCAGGCACGCGAAATCGTCGGCTTTTCCGACACTTATTCGAGTGGCACGGTCGTGGTGAAGACCAGCGAGCGGAGGCTCTATTACGTGCTCGGCAATGGCAAGGCCGTGCGCTATCCGGTCGGCGTCGGTCGAGTGGGCAAGCAATGGACCGGCACCGCCTTCATCACCAGCAAGCAATTGCGGCCGGCATGGTCGCCGCCCGCCGAGGTCAAACGCGACAAGCCTTCGTTGCCGAATGTGATTCCCGGCGGAAGCCCCGGCAATCCCATGGGAGCGGCTGCCCTGATGCTCAGCGGCGGCGGCGAATACGCCATCCACGGCACCAACAATCCGGGCTCGGTCGGCGGCTTCGTCTCCTACGGCTGCATTCGCATGCACAATGCCGACGTGCTCGATCTCTACAATCGGGTCGGCTGGGGGACGACGGTCGTCGTGACCCGTTGATCGGGCGCTACCGGTGATCAGAAGTCAGGGAATTTTCCTCCTGACTTCTGGCGCCTGATCCGCACATAGAGCGCGCCGGCCCCGCCGTGCGTGGCATGGGCGTGCTCGAACCCGACGACGTAGGGGCGGAATTCGGGCAACTCCAGCCAGTGTGGGATCTGGCGCTTGAGCACGCCGCGTTCGCTCCCGTCGTCGCGGGCCCTTCCACCCTTGCCAGTGATCACCAGAACGAATTTCGCACCTTCCGCCTGTGCTCGGCGAAGAAAAGAAAGCAGCCGCGCATGGGCCGCGCTTTGGGTCTTGCCGTGAAGGTCGATGCGCGCATCGATCGGTGCGGTACCGCGCGCAAGGCGCTGCCTGAGCCGCCGATCAAATGGCTCGAGCTCGGGGGCTGGTCTCGTCGCCGCAGGTGTCGAGCGCGCCGGCGCGCTCAAGGGTGCCCTTTTGTCGGGCGCTGGGGAATGGCCCGGATCGGCCAGCACGCGTCGGCGCCGCAGCGGCGCAACCGACCGCGTAATATCGCTCCAGAGCTTGCCCTCCTCGGCGCTTAGCCGTCGCGGCTTGCCTTCGCCTGCGCTCATAACCCTGGCCGCCATCGCACGGGGCCGACCTGCCGGCGCAGTGTTCTTCCCCGGGTTTCGTCGTCCCGCTTACCCACCTGCTTGACCTTGCTTTGCTTGACCTCGACCTCGGGGATGTTCGGCTTCGGCACGGGCAGCGGCATGTGCTTGCCTGCCTCGATCATATCCAGCTCGCGCGGAAGCAGCATGACGAAGCGGCCCGCGTGGCGGATGCGGCCGGCGATCCGGCCGGCATCATCGCCAGCCCCCCAATAAAGGTCGGCGCGCGCCGGCCCCACGATCGCCGATCCCGTGTCCTGTGCGATCATCAGTCGGCGAAACGGCGTGGTCGGTTTCGCGCTCTCGATCGGCAAGCTCGCGTCGATGAAGAACGGCGTGCCGTAGACGTGAATTTTGTCCACCGCGATCGAGCGGCCGGGCGCGAGCGGGACACCCTGTGCCCCGACCGGCTCGCCTTCGTTGGATAACCCGGTGATGCGAAAGAATATGTACGAGCGGTTGGTCGCGCGCACCTTGGGCGCCTCGTCGGGATTGGCCGCCATCCAATCCCGGATGCGCTGCATCGACATTTCCTCGCGCGGCACCAGATTGCGCTCGATGAGCACCCGCCCCACCGACGAGTAGGGGTGCCCGTTGTGAGAATCGTAATTGATGCGCAGCGGCGTGCCATCCTCGAGGATCACCCGCGCCGACCCCTGGATCTGAATCGTCAAGGCCTCGAACGGATCCCTCAGCCAGCAGATCTCGAGCTTTTGCCCGTCGAGCGCACCGCCCTCGATGCCGGCGCGATCATCGTAAGGCACGATTTCGTTTTTCTCGTTGCGCCGGCCGATGAGCGCGCCTTTGTTGGGAAAGGCCTCGGAACCGGGATTATGGCCGGCAGCGACGAGATCGGGCGGCCGCCGGTGGAGCGGGACGTGAAATTCGGGATTGGGAAAGCGCGAACCCTCGACGATCGGCTCGTAATAGCCGGTGAGAAAACCCTGTGCCTCGCCGAGTCGCACGATCTGCACCGGCCGGAAGTTGTCCTCGAAGAAACGGCGCGCGGCCTCTTTGTCGGCCGGCCGCACCGCGGCCGCACGACGACAGACCTCCCACAGCGCGTTGTAGACCGGTCGGTCGTCGCGTGGCCGCTTGACGTTGCGAAAGAGTTTGCAGCTGGTCTGGTAAGCGGCGAATGCGGCCAGGTGATCGTCGGCCGCCCAGCCTGCGACATCGGCCCATTTGGCGGGCTCCAACTGGGTGTCCGCAAGCTTGAACGGTTCGTCCCCCGGCTCTGCGCAAAGCGGAACGGCGAGCCACAACGCCGCCGCGCCGATAGTTCCGAGGAAGGCGCACAGGCGCACCGGCATTGCGTTCTGCCCGGTCACTGCCCGGCTTCGGTGGCGACGAGCTTCCAATTTGGATCGCGCGAGGAGAGATCACGCGCAAACGTCCACACGTCGGTGACGTCCGTGACCTTGTCGGGATTGCCGTCGATCACGTTGCCGGACTTGTCACGGGTCACCGAAACAAGCTGCGAGACGAAACGCACCGTGATCTGCGCGGTACGACCGCGCAACTCGGCGCCGGCAATGTCGGATCGATCGATCGAAACGAAACGGCTCTCGACGGTCTCGCCTTTGCTCTCCCGCTCCCTGATTGCGGCCTCGAAGCCCTCGTAGACTTCGCGTGAGAGCAGATTCTTGAGCGAGCGGCGGTCGCCTTCGGCATAAGCGAGCACGATCATTTCGTAGGCGGCGCGCGCCCCGGCGATGAAATGCTTGGCGTCGAAGGTCTTATCTTCTCGGGCGATCGCATCGAGCCCAGCGGCCACGGCCGATCCGGTCTCGGCGATACCCTTCCAGCGCTCGCCGGGCTCGGACGTCTCGGAGGGCTTTTGCGCCGTCTCACCACCTCGGCCGGGCAGCGTCACCACATTGTCATTGGTCGCGCCGCGCATCGCATCGCGCGCGGAATAAGGATCATAAGGCGGCCGCTCGCGGCCGGTGCGCTGCCCTAAGACGCTCCGCAGGCGCAGGAAGATGAATACCGCCAGCGCCAGAAAGATGATGGTGTAGATATCGAACACGTCTCGCACGCTCTCCGACCGCCGTGAGGGAACCGCGGGATCAGTAAGGAGACAGACAGCAAGTCTGCGGAGGCAGAGACGGTTCCCGCATCAATATGTAAGTGCGCGAAGCCACTGATCCAGGGGCCTGCACCGAACCCGGCGTATGCGTCGCACCAGCGCGACCATAGACGATCCCGACCGTGGCGCCAACAAGGCTGACGCAAAGGCGATGAAGATTGTGGCCGATATCCTTGATCGGGCGAATATTAATGACACTCCTCACCGCCTCCGCCTCAGACTGTCGACCATCGATCCCGGCAGGGACGTTTGCGCATTGTCCCCGATTTTGATCGCCACCTCGGGGCGCACTTTGCGAAGGCCGGTTCCCGGTTTTGCATGCTGTTTTCTGCGTCGCCGCGCCTTTGGAAACACAGCAAAGCAACGAGTCGCAGGAATCTCTCTTATATTTCCGACCTTTAGAGCGAGGAGGGCGCCGCGCTCTCGCTGGCATCGGTCGCTCGGACGGCGGCGGGAAATCCCGCGCGTCATCCACGAGACGATCCGGCATCATGTTGGAATCGACGAGTAGG